>JAGORP010000064.1 GCA_018062725.1 Flavobacterium sp. | reverse complement strand
TCCTGATACAGTTTGTTCGATTCTTCATAGGTTAGCGATGGTGATTCGCTCATAATGGTGTCTAACAATAATATGGTTTCAAAAGGTTTCTGATTGGGATAATCTACCATTCGTATTTTAACTACGGCAAATTTGAAGCCATACAATTCTTTTATCGTTCTAATTTCTAAAACTTCGATAATATCACCATTGGCAATAAAGCCGGCTTCATCGGTTTCTTTTAACCAAAAATAATTATTTTTGACCACCATTAATAAATCGCCTGTTGACAATTCGCTTTCTTTTCCTAAAATTTTGGATCGAATTTGTTGGTTGTATTGATTGGCTCTTTTGTTAGAACGGACAATAAACGTGGTATCTTCAATGCTATAATTGCTGTATGATTGATTGATCGCATCTTGAATTTCGTAGCCATCGGTTAATCGCACAATGTCTTTGAAACCTTTAAGTTTGAATTTGAATTCGGTAATAAAACTGTCCTTTAATAATTCACGTAATTCGGTAGCATTGAATAAAATTCCGGAGTTTTCTTCCTGACGCATGACTTCATCCAATTCTATCGAAAAAATTTCTTTGTCATAATGTAAAGCCAAAGTATCTACATTCAAAGCAGGCGAAATATCCAAATGCACCGGTGGCAACTGAGCGGTATCGCCCAATAAAATCATTTTACAATTCGTACCCGAATACACATAAGAAATCAAATCGTCTAACAACGAACCGTTGGCATACATTTTCGAATCGGAATCAGCATCGGAAATCATCGAAGATTCATCTACAATAAATATCGTATTGGTGTGCTTGTTGGTTTGCATCGTAAAGGAAACTCCACCACCTGAATTCTTTTTAGGAAAATAGATTTTTTTATGGATTGTATGCGCTGGTTTGTTTGAGTAATTGGCAATTACTTTGGCTGCACGACCTGTAGGCGCTAACAATACATACTTTTTTTTGACTTCCACAAGGTTGTTGACAATGGTCGAAATTACGGTTGTTTTTCCGGTTCCAGCATACCCTTTTAGTACAAAAAGTTCGTTTTTATTCGTATTGGAAATAAATTCGGAAATTTTTGAAAAGAAAACATCTTGTTTTACAGTGGGCTGAAAGGGAAAATTTTTTCGTAAAATACTGTAAAACAACTGTGCACTCATTGGATTCTTTAATAAATTGTAAGAGTCAAATATACATAGTAAAAACGGTTAGTTGCGAATAACACAAAAAAAATTGTAGCTTTGCTTCATAACGTACAAAATAAAAATGCTGACTTCTTCATCGACAATTCTTGATAAAAAATACATCAAATTAGTATTGCAGATTTCGCTAACCGAAATTTCGTTTTGCATTTTTGATACTTTAAAAAAAACAATTGATACTTTCGGACAATATCCGTTAGCTAAATCGGCAAGTTTTACGGAAGTTGAAACAGCTATTATTCAGTTTATCAAACAAACGCCAATTTTACAATCCAATTTTGATGATGTTATCGTTTTACACAATAATAATTTAATGAGTTTTGTACCCCAAGCGTTTTTTAACGAAGATTATTTGGGCAGTTATTTACAGTATAATGTAAAAGTTTTTGAAACCGATTTTATCACTTTTGATGTAATTGAAAACTATGAAATGAACAATGTTTACATTCCGTATGTTAACATAAATAATTCGTTATTAGATTGTTATGGAAGTTTTAATTATAAACATGCCCAATCTATTCTGGTAAAAAAAGTATTAGATTTGAGTAAAAATAATGATGAACCTCAAATGTTTGTGCATTGTCAGCAAGATAATTTTCAATTGATTGCCGTAAAAAATCAGAAGTTACTTTTATTTAATTCCTTTGAATTCAAAACCAAAGAAGATTTTATTTATTACCTACTTTTTACTGCCGAACAATTACAAATGAATCCAGAATCGTTTCAACTGAAATTATTCGGAAACATATCAAAAGACAGCGAAATCTATCAAATCGCTTACAAATATGTACGAAATGTGTCTCTTTTTATCGAAAATATCGATTTAGAGGCCGCCATTTCACAACAAGATTACTTAAAAAACTTTATCCTCATACACGCATGCGAATAATTTCGGGAAAATACAAAGGCAGACGCATTAGTCCACCCAAAAACTTACCAGTCCGTCCTACCACCGATATGTGTAAGGAAGCCTTGTTTAATATTTTAAACAACAATTTTAATTTTACCGAATTGCGTATTTTGGATTTATTTGCCGGTACTGGAAGTATTAGCTACGAATTTGCTTCGCGAGGTGCAGCCCCAATAACCAGTGTTGATGGTGATATGGGTTGTGTAGGCTTCATAAAAAAAACCGCTCAAGAATTTGAATTTGACATCACAGCAATCAAAAGTGATGTGTTTAAATTTTTAGAGAAAAACAAAGCGTCCTACGATATTATTTTTGCCGATCCTCCGTATGATTTGCCTCAAAAAGATTTTGAAAGAATCGTATCCTTAATTTTTGAAAATGAAATGTTAGAACAGGACGGAATGATGATTATTGAACATTCCAAATACACCAAACTAGATCATATGGAAAACTTTTCCTATGATAAAGCTTATGGTGGTTCTGTATTTACATTCTTCGAATTTGAAGATGTTGAAGAAGATGTTGAAGATGAAGAAGAATTATAGTTTTAATCTTCTATTGGTGTTTTCAACGGCCTTTTTGTTTTTATAATCAATCCAAGCTTGTCCTTTCCATTTACGCATTAAAGAATCGTAATGACGCATGATAACCAAGTTGTAAAGTGCTTTCGACAAACTACAGATACTTCTTGGATAAGAACGCAAACTCATCGAAAATCCTGGTGTTACGTATTTCATATAATGCCAATATCCTTCAGGCATATAGAGTGTTTCACCATGTTTTAAATGGCAAATTAATCCTTTGGCTTTCGCAAGAGCAGGATATTTTTCAAAATCGGGATGATCAAAATCAATATCTTCTTTAGAAATTAAAGCATGAGGCACTTTATACATATAAGGTGACTCAGAAGGTGGAAACAAAATACATTGCTTTTTTCCATGAAAATGAAAGTGAAAAATGTTGGGATAATCAATATCATAATGCATGAATACTTTGGAATTTTCACCGCCAAAAAACAACATGGGCATTTGCTTGATTAAGCGAATTCCTAAATCGGGCCAAACAAAATCATTGCGCAGACTAGGTATTTTACTCATAAAATTGTAGGCGAAAATTCGGTAGTTAGTAGGCTTTGTTAATAACAAATCGACATAATCACTCATTTTCATGGTGGCATGTGCCTCATTAAAACCATCTTTATGCGAAACAGGACGATCATCATATAAGGGAACGATTTCATTTCCTGCAATTTCTTTAATAAATTCAAGATTCCATTTATGGTAAGCAGGCCAATCGGTCGTGAGTTGCTCTATAACCAGTGGTTTTTGCTTTTTTACATAATTGGCATAAAAATCTTTTTTGGAGATTGTTTTTACTCTTTCTATTTCCGTCAAATTTAATTTCATAGTAGTGTTGAATTTAAAACTCGAATATAAGAAAAAAAGCAGACCTATAAGCCGGATTCTGTATCCCATCTTTGTGCGACGAGACCCTTATCATTTATCTAGATTATTCATTACTGAATAACTCAAGCTGCCTACCCTTCAACATCGGACGAGTAGCCCTTATCTAACCGAAATTAGAATTGTTGATATACTTGACATTTCACCGCATAGAGTTTACCTGGTTTCACTACAGCATGACCTGTACCTGCTTTCTGTTGCACTTGTCCTTCCCGATAGCAATCGGGAGACGGGCGTTACCCGTTATGCTACTCTTTGGTGTCCGGACTTTCCTCCCTCCCGATTGCTCGGAACGACGATAAGGCGGTCTGCGTGGCAAAAGTACAATAAAAAATTAAACAATATTTTTTCTTTCTCACTTCTAAATTTGTAGATAAAATCGTAATTTTATATAATAGATTTTAAATTGGAACATCATGATGCACACTTATAACTATGATAGTGTTTTAAATGCATTAGAGGAACTCAAAGGAGAGGGATTTAATATTGACTACAATATAAATAGCAAAGAATTTTCTAGCAATCCACATGACTTTGAAATTGTTCATATTTTTAGGTATGAAGGTGATTCTAGTTCCGACGATGAGGCTACGGTGTATGGCATTCGATCAAAATCTAAAAAAGATAAAAAAGGGGTTTTTGTTTCAGGCTATGCCGCTAATTCGGAATGTGATGCCACCCGTTTTTTAATTGGTTTGTCAATAAAATCAAGAAGAGGGCTTTAAAATTGATTTTTAATTTTCTTACATTTTATACTCTTAGCATCCTAACTAATTTCTGCTTCAAATAGTTAACAACATCTTGATAAAATTGAGTTTTCAGATTTGGAATTTGGAATTTTAAAAACCTATATTTGTATTCCAAATAATTTCTATGGAACAGTTTATCGTATCGGCTCGTAAATACCGTCCACAAACGTTTAAAGACGTCGTGGGGCAACAAGCCATTACCAATACGCTACTGAATGCCATCGAAAACAACCATTTGGCACAAGCCTTATTATTTACAGGACCTCGTGGGGTTGGAAAAACCACTTGTGCGCGTATTTTAGCCCGTAAGATCAACCAAGAAGGCTATGACGATCCGAATGAAGATTTTGCCTTCAATGTTTTTGAATTGGATGCGGCTTCGAATAACTCTGTAGATGATATTCGAAATTTAATTGATCAAGTCCGTATCCCGCCACAAACCGGAAAATATAAAGTGTATATTATTGACGAGGTACACATGTTATCTACCGCGGCTTTTAATGCTTTCCTTAAAACATTAGAAGAACCGCCACGTCATGCCATTTTTATTTTGGCTACTACCGAAAAACACAAGATTATTCCGACGATTTTATCACGTTGTCAAATATTTGATTTCAAAAGAATTACGGTTAAAGATGCAAAAGAACATTTGGCAGAAGTAGCCCAAAGTCAAAATGTAGCATTTGAAGATGATGCTTTGCACATTATTGCCCAAAAAGCAGATGGTGCCATGCGTGACGCTTTATCAATCTTTGACCGAGTGGTTTCCTATTGTGGCAACAACTTAACGCGTACTGCCGTTACCGAAAACTTGAATGTCCTTGATTTTGAGTATTATGTCAAAGTAACCGATCTTATTTTAGAGAATAAAATCCCCGAATTATTATTGGCGTATAATGATATTTTAGCCAAAGGTTTTGACGGCCATCATTTTATTGCTGGTTTGGCTTCGCATTTTAGAGATTTGATGGTATGCAAAAATCCAGCGACTTTATCTTTATTAGAAGCCGGAGAACATGCTCAAAAATTATATTGGGAACAAGCTCAAAAAGCCACTCAAGAATTTTTACTTCATGGTATTGATTTAGCTAATGATGCTGATTTAAAATACAAAGCCTCCCAAAATCAGCGTTTATTAGTAGAACTTTGTTTGATGCAATTGGCCTCTATCACTTTTGATGGAGAAAAAAAAAAGCTAAGTCCTTTATAATTCCGCCCACTTATTTTAGAAATTCTGGGTATTCTATTGTTGAAATTCCAAATTCTAAAAACAAAATTCCAGATGTCAATGAAAATATCAATGTCAATAATCAAATAGACATTGAAATTCCAAAACAGGAAATCAAAGAAAACGTTTTAATTCCTAATGAAGCAAATCGAACTCCTGCTATTAATAATCCGCAACCTCCAACCATAAATCCTGTCGTTCCGAATGGATTTGAAGGACAACCCAAAGTTTCGGCGTTATCGTTATCTAGTATTCGTGCCAAAAAGGAATTGGAAGCACAATTAAAACCGGTACACAAACTCCACGACGAATTGCCTACCGAACCATTTACCGAAACTCAAATGTTAGAGCAATGGGTTAAATATGCCAATAGATTAGGTGAAAAAGGGTATAAAATTGTGGAAGCTTTATTGCTAATTAACGATCCCAAATTAGACGGCACAAGAATTATTCACGAGTTGCCTAACGAAAGTTCAAAAATTGATTTTGAAAGCGAAAAACACGATTTATTAGGCTATTTACGCGGAAAACTACACAATCATAACATCACGATTGATATCAAAATCAATGAAAGTATTGAATTAAAAAAGGCCTTTACGACGCAGGAAAAATATGATCGTTTGAATGAAATTAATCCGGCTTTAGATTTACTTAGAAAAACGTTTGATTTGGATTTATAATAAAATAACAAAGTTTCAGAGTTACTCAGTATTTCCTAAATCTTATCAAAATACATCGCTTTCACAATACCATCAGACAATCCAATTTTTGGAACATAAATCTTATTAGCCCCACTCCATTTCATCGCTTTTAGATAAATACTTAATGCGTGAATAATTACGTCGGCACGGTCAGTATTTAAAGCTAATTCGGCGATGCGTTGTTCGTAAGAAAGTGAATTCAAATATTGGTATTGCGCATTTAAATACATATACGACAAGGGTTTATCTTGTAATTTTCCAGATAATTTAAAAATTTTATTAATATTTCCACCCGATCCGATTAACGTAATATTTTCATAATCTTCGGTGTTGGTTTTGATCCATTTTTCAATTTCTTGCCAAACAACTTCGTTAACCATATCATTTAATAAACGAACCGTTCCGTTTTTGAACGATTTGGAAGCGACCATTTTTCCTTCCGAAAATAATGAAAACTCGGTGCTACCGCCTCCAACATCAACATACAAATAGGTTTGTTCCGTTTTTATGAATTGATGTAAATCGGAACTAGCAATAATCGCAGCTTCCTTTTTACCATCGATAATTTCAATTTTAATATCGGCTTTCTTCTTAATAATATCAGTAACTTCTTTACCGTTATAAGCCTCACGCATAGCCGATGTAGCGCAAGCCATATAACGTTCTACTTTATAAACACCCATTAATAATTTATAAGCTTTCATGGCGTCTACCATTCGGTCAATATTCTCTTCGGTAATTTCGCCAACGGTAAAAGCATCTTGCCCCAAACGAATGGGTACACGAAACAAAGCACTCTTGTTAAACTGAGGTGCTGTTCCTTCTTGTTCGACAATATTCATAATCAGCAATCGCATGGCATTGGAACCAATATCGATCGCAGCATATTTTTTAATTGTAATCATCCTTTTGTTAATTTGGTAAATTGTAGTCTTGTTAATTCGGTTAAACGATTAAACTTTTATACAATTAAACTTTTTCTGAAACCACTTCCAATTTGTCTCTATAGTATTTATAGGTTTCCAATTGTGCTCTGAATACCGGATTATTACCACGCAAACGGTATTTGTTATCCAATTTTTCGGAATGGAAACGGGCTTTTACATTTCCTTTCCAACCAATGTCGAACGTTTCTATCAATTCTTTTTTAATATCCTCTTGATAAATTGGGCAGGTCACTTCTACTCTACTGTCGAGGTTTCTGCTCATAAAATCGGCCGAAGAAATGAAAACTTCTGGATTGTCTTCGTTACCAAAAATATACACCCGTGAATGTTCTAAATACGCGTCAACAATAGAAATCGCTTCAATATTTTCACTCATTCCTTCCACCCCTGGAATTAAGGAACAAATGCCGCGTACAATTAACTGAATTTTCACTCCGGCACGACTTGCATCATACAGTTTATCAATCATTTTATAATCTGATAAACTATTCATTTTAAGCTTGATATATGCAGGTCGACCCAAATTGGCATTCAATATTTCTCGATCAATAAGCTTTAGAAACTTCGATCGGGTATAATGTGGAGAAACGATTAAATGTTTGTAACGGTGCACGCGATAATTGATTTGGAAAAATTCGAAAACTTTTGCCATATCTTTCAGAATTTGTTGGTGCGCTGTAAACAAAGTAACATCGGTATACACCTTGGCGCTTCCTTCATTAAAATTTCCGGTAGAAACAATTCCGTAACGCTTCATTTTTCCTTTTTCATCAATTCGTTCAATGTAACATACTTTGCTGTGTACTTTTAACCCTTTTACCCCGAAAATAAGTTCGACGCCTTCAGTTTGCATCATTTCGGCATATGAAATATTACTCGCTTCATCGAAACGCGCTTGTAGCTCAATTTGCACCGTAACTTTTTTACCATTTTTGGCCGCATTAATCAATGAACTTACTATTTGCGAATTTTTAGACAAACGATACAACGTAATTTTGATCGCTGTTACTTTTGGATCGAGAGCGGCTTCTCTTAAAAATTTGATGATGTAGGCAAACGATTGATAAGGAGCGTTAATTAAATAGTCTTTATTTTCGATACGCTTTAAAATACTTCCTTCCAAACTAAGTCCTTCTACAGGAAGTGGGACATTTGATTTGTATAATAAGTCATAGCGTCCAAGGTTAGGGAAATCCATGTAATCACGGCGATTGTGATAACGTCCACCTGGAATTAAACTATCTTTAGAGTCGATACCCATTCGATGTAAAAAGAATTTTAACGTATCCTTATCAATGGTTTGATCGTATACAAAACGAACGGGTTCCCCAATTCTTCGGTCTTTTACACTCGATGAAATTTTCTCCAAGAAACTTTTGTTTAAATCAGAATCTAACTCTAACTGAGCATCACGTGTAATTTTAATCATATGAGCCGAAATACTTTCATAATCGAAAATATTAAAGATTTGATTTAAATTAAATCGAATAACATCGTCTAATAAAATGATGTATTGCTTGTCATTATTGGAGGGAAGTACGACAAATCTATTGATTGTTTTAGGCATTTCAATCACCGCATAACGAATATCTTTCTTAATTTTTATTTTTTCAAGAATGGAAGACGTTTCATTGGGTTTCATGACCAGTTTTACAGCCAAATAACCCGAAGTGTCTCGCAATAAAGGAAATTCATCCAAATCATTCAAGATGATTGTTACTAACTCGGGGCTTACTTTTTGAATAAAAAACTCGCGAATAAAATCTTGTTGTTCTTTATTAATTTCGGTTTCATTAATAATGAAAACATTTTCTTTTTCGAGTTCTTTTTCGATAATACTCAAAATACGTAAGCTTTCCGACTGATGATCAATTACAGTTTCAGTAATATATTTTAACAAATCTTGCGCCGAAATACCACCCAATTCTTTCTCACCAGTTATTCCTGACATGGCTAAACGCCGAATTGCAGCATAACGCACTCGAAAAAACTCATCTAAATTATTGGAAAAAATTCCAAGAAAACGCAACCGATCTAGTAGCGGAACACGTTCATCACCAGCCTCTTGCAACACTCTAAAATTAAAAGCCAACCAGCTTTTTTCACGATCAATGTATCTATTTTCTGTCAATGACATATATTTTAAATCTCTTTTGGAAATATTTTTTTAATAGTTTTTCCTTTGTTAATGTTTTCCCAATTTTTAACATCAAATTGTAAGAATACCAAACCGGCTGTTGGGACATTAAAAATGGTTACATCTCCAAATTTATTGACAAAATTTGTAATAGCCTCATTATGTCCAAAAAGAATTAACATATTTACTTCATTTTGGCATTTTTTAATCTCTTTTTCGAGTTGATTTTCGTTAAAAGTATACAAAGCGTCTTTAAATACAATTTTTGAAGGCGCTATTGCAACAGTATCACAGAAAATTAGAGCCGTTTGGGTCGTTCTTACTGCCGAGCTACACCAAATTTCGGCCTCCTTTTTTAGTAATGCTTGAGCTATGAGTCCCACTTTTTTAATGGCTAATTTGCCACTATCGGTCAACGGTCTTTCCTGGTCATCTAGATGAAAATTCCAATCTGACTTTGCATGTCTAACTAATATTAATGACTTCATAAACTACTGATTATTAATGAAAAAAGAATACTTAAAACGGTGTAGTAAAAGCTAACATTTACTAAAAAATTGTTAATTCATGGATATTATTGGCTTGTTTATCGAAAACATGAACCAAATTGAAAAACGTAATACTTTATGTAATAATTTTACAATGTTAAAAGTAATAAAAGCTTTTAACACTATTTCCAAAACATATGTAAATTCTATCACCACTTCAGAATTTATTACAAATTTTTCCTATAACTATTTGAATACAAAGATCGCCTTTGCATCATTTAACTATTATTTAAAATTTGTTATTATGTATACGACTACTTTCCGAAAAAAATTTATTTCAATTCTGTTTTTCATTTTTTCAAGCATTTTAAGTTATTCTCAAAACTGTAATGTTAAATTAAACGTTGAAAAAAACAGGGATACTAGAAGCACACCAAGCACAGGGACCTTTTACAAAATGACTATTACCAATTTAGGGAATAGCATTGATACTTATGTCATTAGTACTCAAAATATAAATAGCAGATGTAACAACGCTAATGGCAGAATCCAGGACCTTAGTAACAAATCTATTTTAGAGGCGAAATCACTCGATTTAAATCAAATAGAAAATAATAGGTTAACTGTAAATCCTGGCCAAACATTAAATTTTTTAGTTAAAATTACTGTTCCACAAGGTACTGCAATCAATAGTTGGTGCTGTACTGAAGTAGTAGCCCAATCTACAAATTGTTCTAATGTAAAATCTTCTATTGGACTATACACTTTAGTTATTAATTCTAGCGAAGAATAAATTTTCATACAAATATAAACATAAAAGGAAATGAAGATGGAAAATATACTTTACTTTTTCAATCAAAATACACAGGGGAAAAAATTTATACATTTATTTATGTTCTTCCTTTTTACAAGTTCTCTTGTGTTAGGTCAAACCATTACACCCACTAAAACAATCACTTTAAATCCGAGTTCATGTGGTATTTTGGATGTTGAATTAAAAATTCAAGGAGCTAACCCAATTTCTAGACCTTTAGAAGTTGTATTGGTAATTGATGTATCGGAAGTATGTCTAATACAATTTCAGGTGATACTGACACGTCTATGGATTATGCAAAAGACGCTGCAACGGATTTTATTAACACTATATTTTTACCTGCTAACAATCCAACTGGATTAAACAAAGTAGCTATTGTTTCTTATTCAACAACTGCAACAATTAGACAAAGTTTAACACTTACAAGCGGAAAAGCTGGTTTATTATCCATTATAAATGGACTAACAGCAAATGGAACCACTAATATTCAAGATGGAATTGTTAAAGCTGATAATGAATTAACAGCCAATGGTACTTTTAATTGTAATACATCCAGAAGTATTGTTTTATTGACAGATGGTGTAGCTAATCGAACTGGAACTGGTGGATCAAGCTGTACCAGTGGAACATCAGGATCTTGTATACAAAGTGCCATTACTGCAGCAAACAATGCAAAAACAAACGTAATATCTGGAACAACATACAATAATCAAATATTTTCTGTTGGATTGTTTGGAGGTATTTCTGGTACCGACCAAACAAATGCCCAATATTGTTTAAATAATATTCAATCAGGTGGTGCCTTCTTTACTGAAAGTGGTGCTAATTTAACAGGTATTTATGCTCAAATATTTAATCAGTTATCATGGATTGCTGCTCAAATTACTGGAACACCTTTTGCTCAAGAAGTAGTATCTAACAATTTTAATATAGTACCTGCTTCTATAACTGTAACAAAAGGAACTTACACCTTATCTGGACAAACAATCAATTGGAATATTGATTTTTTAAATGCTGAAATAATCACGCTAAAATATCAATTAACACCGAAGTCAACTATTTGTGGTGATCAATTAACGGGAAGTTGTACTTTAAATTTCAGAAATTCTGCCTGTGCAAATACAATTCAAAACGTAGCAACGCCATTATTTTGTGTGCCATGTGCACCAGTAATTTCGGGATTACCTGGACCATCAACAATCAATTGTCCAACAACTCCCAATTTCGCAACACCAACCGTAACTAACGGTTGTCAAAGTTCTTCGCTAACTTACGTTGATGTAATAACTCCTGGATCCTGCCCAAATTCTTACAGCATTAAAAGAACATGGACGGCAAGTAATGCTTGTTTTAGCGCAACAGCTTCACAAACTATAAACGTACAAGATAATACTGCACCAGTAATTGCACCGCTACCGGCTGTGTCAACTATTAACTGTCCAGCGACTCCAGTTTTTGCTACTGCAACGGCTTCGGATGCTTGTGGAAGTTCCTTTACATTAACTTTTGCTGATGTAACTACTCCAGGCGCTTGTGCTGGTTCCTATTCGGTGACTAGAACTTGGACTGCCAAAGATACTTGTAATAATACATCGACTGATTCACAAACTATAAACGTACAAGATGTAAC
>JAGORP010000063.1 GCA_018062725.1 Flavobacterium sp. | reverse complement strand
AGGAAAAGTAGTAGATGTAATTGAAAAAGGATATAAATTAGGTGACAAAATTATTCGTTTCCCTAAAGTAGTTATTGGAAACTAAAAAAATCACAAATCCCAAAAACTAAATCCCAAAAACAAGAATTTGGAGTTTTGTGATTGGCATTTGGAATTTAATAAATTATGAGCAAGAAAGACTTTTACGAAATATTAGGCGTTAGCAAAAACGCATCAGAATCTGAAATTAAAAAGGCTTATCGCAAAAAAGCGATTGAGTTTCACCCGGATAAAAATCCTGGAGATAAAGCCGCAGAAGAAAAATTTAAAGAAGCTGCTGAAGCCTATGAAGTGTTGAGTGATGCCCAAAAGAAAGCTAAATATGATCAATTTGGTCACGCTGCTTTTGATGGTGCTGGAGGATATGGCGGTGGTCATCACATGAATATGGATGATATCTTCAGTCAGTTCGGAGATATCTTTGGAAGCGCTTTTGGTGGCGGATTTAGTGGCTTTAGTGGTGGTGGCGGTCAACGTCGTGCCAAAGGAAGCAACTTGCGAATCAAAGTAAAATTGACCCTAGAAGAAATCGCGAACGGTGTAGAGAAAAAAGTAAAAGTAAAACGAAAAATACAAGCGCCTGGAGTTTCTTACAAAACCTGTGGTACTTGTAACGGTCAAGGTCAAGTGATGCGTGTAACCAATACAATATTGGGAAGAATGCAAACGGCTACAACTTGTCCAACTTGTGGAGGTACCGGACAATCTATAGAATCGAAACCTAATAATGCCGATGCACAAGGTATGATTTTAGAAGACGAAACGGTGTCAATTAAAATTCCTGCTGGGGTTGTAGATGGAATGCAACTAAAAGTTTCAGGTAAAGGAAACGACGCACCAGGAAACGGAATTGCCGGTGACTTGATTGTAGCCATAGAAGAAATCGAACATGAAACCCTAAAACGAGAAGGTGAAAACTTACATTACGATTTGTATATTAGTTATCCTGAGGCCGTTTTAGGTATTTCGAAAGATATAGAAGCCGTAAACGGTAAAGTAAGAATCAAATTGGAAGAAGGAATTCAATCCGGGAAAATTCTGCGTTTAAAAGGAAAAGGAATTCCAAGTTTAAACAGTTATGGAAGTGGCGATTTGTTGGTTCATGTAAATGTTTGGACACCTAAAAATCTTTCCAAAGAACAAAAGAAGTTCTTCGAAAGTAACTTGGAAGATGCAAACTTTATTCCAAAACCTGAAAAATCTGAAAAATCATTCTTTGAGAAAGTCAAAGATATGTTTTCCTAATTTTAAAGAATACTAAAAATTAAATCCCACTCTTTTGTGGGATTTTTTTGTAACATAAACTGTTTTTTTTCTACTTATTAATGCTGTGTGAAGTTCCCAAGGGACTTATATAGTTACTATGGTTCAAAAAAATATCATACATTTACGAAATGGTTCAAAAAAATATCATACATTTACGAAAATCAAACAAACCTAATGAACAACATTCTTGAAGTCAAAAATGTAGTGAAACAATATGGCGATTATACAGCCTTAAACTCGGTTTCATTGCAAGTTCCTAAAGGAAGTATTTACGGACTCTTAGGTCCAAATGGCGCCGGAAAAACCTCTTTAATCCGAATCATCAACCAAATTACATTACCCGATAGTGGTGAAGTATTATTGGATGGCGAAAAGCTAGCGCCACATCACGTTTCCTATATTGGTTACATGCCCGAAGAGCGCGGGTTGTACAAAACAATGAAAGTGGGGGAACAAGCATTATATTTAGCTCAATTAAAAGGAATGCCTCATGCTGAGGCCAAAAAACAATTAAAATATTGGTTCGAAAAATTCGAAATTGAAGGCTGGTGGGACAAAAAAATCCAAGAACTTTCTAAAGGAATGGCACAAAAAATTCAGTTTATCGTAACCATTTTACACCAACCAAAACTGTTAATTCTTGATGAACCTTTTTCTGGTTTCGACCCTGTTAATGCTAATTTAATTAAGGATGAGATTATCGAATTAAACAAGCAAGGCACTTCTATTATTTTTTCAACACACCGAATGGAAAGTGTGGAAGAAATGTGTGATTACATAGCCTTAATTCATAAATCAAACAAATTAATTGAAGGGAAATTAGAAGATGTAAAACGCCAATACCGCACACACAAATTTCAAGTCGGAATTATATCCCCTAATGTAGAAGGTTTAATGTATGATTTGACACAGAAATTTACAGTCGGCCAAACAAATTTCAAATCACTAAATGATGATTTAAAACTAGAAATAGATTTAGGAAATGGCACTCAAATGAATTGTTAGAAGTTTTAGTGAAAAACGGACAAGTCACTCATTTTGCCGAAAATATTCCAAGTGTTAACGATATATTTATTCAAACAGTAACTAACCAAAAATAACAAAAAACTAATCTCAAATTCCAAATAATTTTAAAAGGCTAATTGTAATGCTGAGCTTGTCTAAGTATAATTGGAATTTGGAATTTTAAAAATTGAAATTTACGAAATATGAATATATTGGGTTTAATCATAAAAAGAGAATTTATTGCCAAAGTGCGTAATAAATCATTTATTGTAATGACTTTTCTAAGTCCATTATTGTTTGTGGGAATGTCTTTTTTAATTGCTTTTTTATCCAACATGAATAAAGGAGAAGTTAAAAAAATTGCCATTCATGATGAAATAGGGCTTCTAAAATCTGATTTTAAAGATACCAAAGAAACAAAATATATCGATTTGTCTAAAATGCCATTGCAATTAGCAAAAGATACCGCTTCCAAAAATTATGAAGGCTTATTATATGTTCCAAAAGTAGCGAGTACTCAGGAATTGAGTCATGCGGTTCAATATATTTCAGACGAAAGTCCAAGTCTTGAATTTGTATCTGGTATCGAAAAAGTAATCGATAATCAACTTACTCATAATAATTTAAAAGCACTCGGATTTGATTCTGCAAAAATCGAAAAGGCAAAAGTCGAATCAGAATTGCATATTACAAAGTTCTCAGGTGAAGAAGGATTGAAATTTTTAAACGAAGTAAAAGTCTTTTTTGGAGGTGCTTTTGGTTATTTAATTATGATGTTTATTATCATTTACGGAAACTTTGTCATGCGAAGTGTAATTGAAGAAAAAACTTCTCGAATCATTGAAATCATTATTTCTTCCGTAAAACCATTTCAATTGATGATGGGTAAAATAATCGGAAATGCAATGGCCGGAATTCTTCAGTTTATGATTTGGGTGATTATTGGTTTAGTAGTTATTCTTGGAGCTTCAATGCTTTTCGGGACTAATCCTGCCGATGCTTCTACTGCTGCACAAGCCATGAATCAAATTCCTGAAAATGCTAATGTTGTGGCGTCGTTGATGCAAAAAGTAAACTTATGTTATCAAGAAATTCCAGTGTTATTAACCGTTGGTTTTTTCTTAATTTATTTTATCGGAGGTTATTTTTTATATAGTTCATTGTATGCTGCTATTGGAGCTGCGGTCGACTCTGAAACCGATTCGCAACAATTTCTGTTACCAATCATTATGCCTTTAATGTTAGGGATTTATGTCGGTTTTTTCACCGTAATTAATGACCCACACGGAACAGTAGCAACCGTATTTTCGATGATTCCTTTTACATCACCAATTGTAATGTTAATGCGTATTCCTTTCGGAGTTCCTGTTTGGCAATTGGTACTTTCATTAGTATTGCTTTTTGGTACTTTTTTAGGAGTGGTTTGGTTTGCTTCCAAAATTTACCGTGTTGGAATTTTAATGTATGGAAAAAAACCAACCTGGAAAGAATTATACAAATGGCTTAAGTACTAAAAAGAATCATTTTGGGATATTGAGGTAATTTAAAACTATTTCTAAATTTTGCGAACTTTGCGAAAATCTTTGCGAACTTTGCGGTTAAATAAGAAAGTATGAGTAAAATACTAATTATAGAAGACGAAGCAGCTATTCGAAGAGTTTTAGTAAAAATTCTTTCGGAAGAAAGCGATACCTATAAAGTAGAAGAAGCAGAAGATGGCGTTCAAGGACTTGAAAAAGTAAAGAATGACGATTATGATTTGATTCTTTGCGATATTAAAATGCCAAAAATGGATGGTGTTGAAGTATTGGAAGCCGTCAAAAAAATAAAACCAGAAATACCGATGGTCATGATTTCCGGGCATGGCGATTTGGAAACAGCTGTAAATACCATGCGATTAGGAGCCTTCGATTATATTTCGAAACCACCCGATTTGAATCGTTTGTTAAACACTGTTCGTAATGCTTTAGATAAAAAGCAGTTGGTCATTGAGAATAAAATCTTAAAAAAGAAAGTCTCAAAAAACTACGAAATGATTGGGGAGAGCGATACCATCAATCATATTAAAGAAATGATCGAAAAAGTTGCGCCAACCGAAGCCCGTGTATTAATTACCGGTCCTAACGGAACAGGGAAAGAATTGGTAGCTCATCAAATTCATGAAAAAAGCGAGCGTTGTAATGCTTCTATTATCGAAGTGAACTGTGCTGCTATCCCTTCCGAATTAATTGAAAGTGAGTTGTTCGGACATATGAAAGGTGCATTTACTTCGGCTGTAAAAGACCGCGCAGGAAAATTCGAAGCCGCTGATGGTGGAACCATTTTCTTAGATGAAATTGGAGATATGAGTCTGCCAGCTCAAGCCAAAGTATTACGAGCCTTACAAGAAGGTTTGATTCAGCGAGTAGGTGCCGACAAAGACATAAAAGTCAATGTTCGTGTGGTAGCAGCAACTAACAAAGATCTCAAAAAAGAAATTGAAGAAGGCCGTTTCCGTGAGGATTTGTACCACCGTTTGGCTGTGATTTTAATTAAAGTACCGGCTTTAAATGACAGAAGAGATGATATTCCAGCTTTAATAGAACATTTTGCAACCAAAATTGCCGATGAACAAGGAAGTGCTCGTAAAGAATTTTCAAAAGCGGCCATAAAACTGCTTCAAGAATACGATTGGACCGGAAATATTCGTGAACTTCGCAACGTGGTAGAACGTCTTATTATTCTTGGCGGAAATGAAATTTCAGAAAGCGACGTAAAACTATTTGCATCTAAATAGTAATTGGACGAAAAGCATTAGTTATACTTTTGCCTTTTGCCTTTTGCCTGATAACTTAAAATATGAATTTAAAAAAAATAAATCCCAACCTTCAAAATGCCCTTATCGAAAATGGTATTATAGAAGCTACTGAAGTACAAGCCGATTGTTGGAGCACGCTTAAAAGTGGTGCCGATGCTGTAATTATTCTTCCAAAAGGAGAAGGAAAATCAACAACAATTGTCTATACAGTCATACAAAAATTAGAAAAAGCAGTAGGAGAATCTACTCGAGCTTTAATTCTAGTGAAAGATAAAGAAGCCGTAATAGAAATGTTGGATATGTTCGAAAAGTATGCGAAATATACTGATTTGCGTGTTTTTGGAACTCATGAAAAAGGAGATTTAGATTATGATAAAAATCAAATTTCGTTAGGGGTAGATGTGCTAATTGGTACTCCAATTCGTATCAATGCCATGTTTTCTACGGCGGGATTTAATATGACAACGATTAAGATTTTTGTGGTAGATGATGCTGATGAACTTTTCAAACTTCGTCATGATGCAACCGTGCAACGATTATCGATGAGTGTCGAAAAAACACAACGTGTATTCTTTTCAGCCGATTTGACCGAAAGAGTAGAGGTACTTGCCGATAAAATCATGCTTGAACCTTTCCTATTTGGCGTTGACGATTATGAAGACGAGGAAGAAGATTAATATTGGTCAACTATGATGAAAGCTCTAAAATTTGTCGCTATTTCGGTTGTAAGTCTTTTTGCAATTGTTTATCTTTTTGCGCTTGGGTATTTCTATATCAATCAACAAGAAATGGTTTTTCTAGCATCTAAGCTACCAGCCAATTATAAGTTCAATTTCAATCAGAAATTTGAAGAATTATCTATTCCTTCTTTCGATGGAACGAAATTAAATGGCGTTTTGTTTAAAGCTGAAAATTCGAAAGGGCTTATTTTTTACTTGCATGGAAACAGAGGTGCTTTAGATACTTGGGGCGATATTGCCGATAATTATACGCAATTCGGATATGATATTTTTATATTAGATTATAGAGGTTTTGGTAAAAGTGAAGGTGCTATAGAAGATGAAGAGCAGATTTATAAAGATATTTCGATTGCCTATAAAAAATTAATTAAACGATATGATGAGAAAAAGGTCATCATAACTGGTTATTCTATTGGTTCTGGTTTAGCAAGTTATTTGGCTTCTGAAAACAATCCTCAAAAATTAATTTTATTGTCACCTTATTATAATGTCACCGAATTGTCTTCCGAAAGAGCACCATTTTTTCCTGATTTTCTGAAAAAATTCGCTTTCATGACCAATACTTTTATTCCGAAAGTGAAAGCGCCCATTTTTATTTTTCATGGCGATGACGATCAGGTTATTGGTTACAATCATGCAGTAAGATTGAGTAAATTATTAAAGAAAAACGATAAATTTTTTACATTAAAAGGACAAGGCCACTCCAAAATGAATGACAATGTAACGTATTTAAAAGAATTACAACAAATATTAAAATAAGAGTATGGGATTAATGAAAGTGTTTTCAGGAAGTGAAATTTTAGCGCAAGCCTTACAAGTAAAATTGGAAGGAGCAGGTGTCAACACAATAGTAAAAAACAACATCCAATCTGGAAGGGTTTCCGGTTTTGGTACCGCCGATCAAGCGGTAGAGCTTTTTATTCAAGAAACCGATTTTGGGAAAGCTAATCCTGTGATTGAAGAATTCCGATTGAGTATTTAGAATAGTATAGGAGACTTTCCATTGGAAAGTTTTTTAAATGTTTTTTAGAAGTTTTTTATTTAATTACTCTTTTATAATATAGTGGATTATTTCTTTTAAAAATGCCCGAGATTTAGTTCGGGCATTTTATTTACTGTTTTAACCTATTGTATTTCTTCATCACTTCTTTTAATACTTCGTGCGGAATACCATAAAATGTATTATTGTTAATACCTTCCATGTCTTGCGCTGCTACAAGAGTGTTAATAATAGCTTCTTCGGTGGCTTGAACTGTGGCTCTAAAAATAGGGTTTAGCTTTTCTTTGGGCAAAACACTCCAAGTTTGAATACTTCCTTTTTCATCTAATTTAGGTTCGGCTGTTGAAAGAGCTAGGAAAATTTCTCCAGAACTGTCATTCGAAAATGTTCCAGTTCTTGCTATTCCGTGTGTAATTCTTTTAGCTACTAATTTAAGTTGACTGGGTAAAAGAGGAGCGTCGGTTGCAACAATTACAATGGCAGAACCATCTTTTCTTTTAGCGTCATTAAGTATAGGCTTATACTCTTTAATTTCTTTACCAACTGGTACTCCTGAAATCATTAAATCTGATTTTCCTCCGAAATTGGCCTGAATGAAAACCCCTAAAGTATATTGTTTGCCGTCTATAGTAAATGTTCTGGAAGCTGTACCACTTCCTCCTTTAAAATGATAAAGTGCCATGCCAGTTCCTCCGCCCACATTTCCTTCTTCGATTGGACCACTTTTTGCTTTTTCTAATGCTTCCCAAACATGTTCTTTTTTGACATGAAAACCGTTAATGTCGTTTAGCATTCCATCCCAAGTTTCTGCTACAATTGGCAAACCAAATGAAAAATCAATAAAGTCGCCTTCCGAAAACTTTTTATAATTCCACTCCCCAATGGCATCCCTAACCGTGCCGACACTATTTGTATTGGTGATGCCAATAGCACCATATCCAAGTCCGTAATCCTCAATATTTGCAATTCCAGTCATTTCACCATCACCATTCAAATTGTGCCACGCCACTGGATAACTATTTGCTGTTTTGCCTTTAGGAAGTATTACAGTAACACCCGTTCTTATAGGACCTTTTCCGGCTTCAAGTTTTCCTTTACCTTCAATGATTGTTTTGTAGCCAACTTCTATTCCTGGAACATCAGTTATGGCATTATTTTTTCCAGTAATACCTTCAAATGGAATTCCAAGATCACGAGCACGTGGCTTTGTTTGAGCATTAGTAATTATAGAAGCTATTAGAGTAAAGGTAAAGAGAATTTTTTTCATCTTAAATTATTTAATATATCAAACAATTTTAAACAAAAAACGAATATTGCTTTGATAAAAGAATGTTAATTCTTCTCGAAATAGGTAAGTTATCTTTGAAGACTTGAATTTCAGATTGCAAAATTTTTAAATTCAACTATCTTTGCAACTTCAAAAAATCGAATAATCGAATAATCGAACAATCCTAATATGATTACAGTAAACGACATCGCCGTTGAATTTGGCGGAACCACACTTTTTAGCGAAGTGACTTTTGCCATTAATGAAAATGATAAAATTGCCCTTATGGGTAAAAATGGCGCAGGGAAATCAACGTTGTTGAAAATTGTGGCCGGTGAAAATAAGCCAACACGTGGAAATATTTCAGCTCCTAGTGATGCCGTAATTGCCTATTTGCCTCAGCATTTGTTGACTAAAGACGATTGCACGGTTATGGAGGAAACTTCGAAAGCATTTGCAGATGTCTTGAATATGAAGGTAGAAATCGATGAAATCAACGAACAATTAACCATTCGTACCGATTATGAAAGTGACGCGTACATGAAGTTGATCGAACGTGTTTCAGAACTTTCTGAAAAATATTATTCGATTGAAGAAGTGAATTATGAAGCCGAAGTTGAAAAAGTATTAAAAGGATTGGGTTTCGAACGCGAAGATTTTAATCGTAAAACCTCTGAATTTTCTGGAGGCTGGCGTATGCGTATCGAATTGGCTAAAATTCTGTTGAAAAAACCGGATTTAATTTTACTAGATGAGCCAACGAACCACTTGGATATGGAAAGTATACAGTGGTTGGAAGACTTTTTAATCAATCAAGCCAAAGCGGTAATGATCATTTCGCACGATAGAGCCTTTGTTGATAATATTACCAATCGTACCATTGAAGTGACCATGGGACGCATTTACGATTATAAAGCGGTGTATTCACATTACTTAGAATTACGTAAAGATAGAAGGGTTCACCAACAAAAAGCATATGACGAGCAACAAAAATTCATTGCCGACAATCAGGCGTTTATTGATCGTTTTCGCGGCACGTTTTCAAAAACCGATGCGGTGCAATCTCGAGTGAAAATGTTGGAAAAACTTGTTATTGTTGAGGTGGATGAAGTTGATTCTTCGGCACTAAAATTAAAATTCCCACCTTCGCCTCGTTCGGGTCAATATCCGGTTGTGGTGGAAGGATTGTCTAAATCGTATGGCGATCATGTCGTTTTTAAAGATGCGAATTTGGTAATCGAACGCGGTCAAAAAGTGGCATTTGTCGGGAAAAATGGAGAAGGAAAATCGACGATGATCAAAGCCATTATGAAAGAAATTGAGATCGATGGCGGTCGATTGGAAATTGGTCACAATTCACAAATTGGGTATTTTGCCCAAAATCAAGCGGCGCTGTTGGATGGTGAAATGACTATTTTTGAAACCATTGATCATATTGCAGTGGGCGATATGCGTACCAAAATTAAAGATTTATTAGGTGCCTTTATGTTCAAAGGTGATGATATTCAAAAGAAAGTGAAAGTGCTTTCGGGTGGAGAAAAAACGCGTTTAGCGATGATTAAATTATTGCTAGAACCCGTCAATCTTTTAATTCTGGATGAGCCTACCAATCACTTGGATATGAAAACCAAAGACATTATTAAAGATGCGTTGAAAGATTTCGACGGCACTTTAGTTTTGGTATCGCACGATCGTGATTTCTTAGATGGTTTGGCTGAAAAAGTTTTCGAATTTGGAAACAAACGTGTCAAGGAGCATTTTGAAGATATTAAAGGTTTCTTGGCGCATAAGAAAATGGAAAGTTTGAAGGAAATCGAAAAATAATTTTCTGTCATTAATATACATGAAAAACCCTTGAGAGAAATTTCTTTCAAGGGTTTTTTCTAACCAAACATTATAAAAACAACTTAACCTATTTATAAACTCGAGTTACTTTCCATTAATCGAATAAATTCCGATTTGTAGCCGTCTGTATCATTTTGAAGTCCTTTTTTTGCTAACGAAATAATATCTGTTGTCGCTTTTTCTTTAATTAATTTGGAATCTCTTAATTTCAGTCCGAACCAAGCCACTGCTGTTGTAAATTTGAAATCAGCTGAAGCATTTTCAATTGATTTCGATTGGTTAGCAATGGTATTAATCATTTCAATACTTTTGTCTCCATCTGGTTTTTTGTATCGAAATTTGATGGTTGCCAATTCTTCATTATAGTTGTTTTCATTCGAATTTGTTTTGGAATATTTTAAATCATTCGGTTCATTAAAATAGTTGCTTTTCACTCCAATCGGTATTATTTCATATAGAGCTGTTACCGTATGTCCATTTCCTAATTCACCGGCATCAATCGCATCATTTTTGAAATCTTCCGGACGTAATTTTCTGTTTTCATAACCAATCAATCGGTAGGATTGTACGTGTTTCGGGTTGAATTCAATTTGGATTTTCACATCTTTGGCAATCGCAAACATCGAACCTTTAAATTCTTTGCTCAAAAAACGATTGGCTTCTTGAATATTGTCGATATAGGCATAATTCCCGTTTCCTTTATCTGCCAGCGTTTCCATTTTACTGTCTTTGTAATTTCCCATTCCGTAACCCAAACACGTTAAAAATACCCCTGATTTTCTTTTTTCTGCAATCAATCGTTCCATGTCATTGTCGGATGAGGCACCTACATTAAAATCACCATCTGTGGCTAAGATGACACGATTGTTTCCTCCTTTGATGAAATTTTCTTCCGCAATTTTATACGCCAATTGAATTCCGGCACCACCAGCAGTACTTCCACCAGCACTTAATTGTTCTAAGGCATTGATAATGGTTTCTTTTTTATTTCCGTTGGTTGGAGGAAGCACTAATCCAGCCGCACCAGCATAGACCACTATCGAAACTTTATCTTCTGCTCGCAATTCTTTTACTAAAATTTTCATCGATTGAATCAATAAAGGGAGCTTATTTTCATCACTCATAGATCCAGAAACATCAATCAAGAACACAAAATTAGAATTGGGAAGGTTGTCCGTTGGAATGTTTTTTCCTTGTAACCCAATGCGAACTAATTTGTTGTTCGGATTCCATGGGCAATCGCTATAATCGGTTGTAATCGAAAAAGGATGTTCTCCGGTTGGTTGTGCATATTGGTATTTGAAAAAATTCATCATTTCTTCTACACGAACGGCATCGGCTGGCACTTTTTGTCCGTTGTTGATAAAACGACGAATATTGGTGTACGAAGCATTATCGACATCGATTGAAAAAGTTGAAAGTGGTGCTTGCTTTGGACTTTCGAATTCATTTTCTAATAGCACTCCATAATCTTCATTTTCGTTTGGATTGGATTTTGTTCCTTCATGCTTTTTATCGCGACCGAAGCGAAATCCGCTGTCGTCATGACTTATTTGCACACCTGAAATTGGACTTCCCATTACTTGATGCACAGATTTTACCTTTTTTGAATTCCTGTCTGCTCTACTTTCTTTTTGAATACCTATTGCAGTTACAACGACTTCACTTAATACTTTAGAGTCATCTTGCATAACCACATTTATTATATTTGAAACTCCAACAACTTTTGAAACCTCACGCATGCCCATAAAACTAAAGACTAAAGTTTGACCTTCTTTCGCTTTAATAGCATAACTTCCGTCAAATTTTGTTGAGGTACCACGTTGTGTTCCTTTAACCATAACATTTACGCCAGGCAATGGCCCAGTTGCATCTGAAACGATACCTGTAATGACTTTCTCTTGTGCTAATGCTACGACACTTATAAGCATAGCAATCCCTAATGAAATAATTTTGAAATTTTTCATGACTTAATTTTTTTAGCTGTTAATAATGGTTTTTCTAGACTATCTAGTAGTTTTTATGGGTTTCCCGTTTTTAGTTTTGACAACGACCACTCCGTTTTTCCCTTTTTCACCATACAGTTCTATGGCTTCCTCGTCTTGATAAATCGAAAGCGATTCAATTTCCTGTTTGTTGAGCGGATAATAAGGTGAAGTGGGATTTGGTCCAAACATTTCCTTTTCAGTATATTCTACTCCGTTAATAATATAGAGTGGGTTTTTGAGTTCAACAATGGTTTCAAAGTCATCAGAATTTTGAATGTCCGACACTTTTTTGTCAGTGGCTTTTCCATCAACGACTACCAAAGGAGGCGCTTTTTTAGCAAGTTGCTTTTTATTCTTTGTTTCTTTTTGCTCTTCAATTGCTTCTACTTCGGCTTTTGCTTGATTGACTCCAATAGTACCGTAAACT
>JAGORP010000062.1 GCA_018062725.1 Flavobacterium sp. | reverse complement strand
CTATAAACGTTTAAGTGAGAAATATGTTGTGAGTTCTAAATGGAAGAATTCGGGTGCAAAGGTAGCCCTTTTTATACAATTTCAAAATACTTCCCTTGCAATGGCCGCACGACACCTTTCAACTCCATATTTAAAAGCATCGAAGAGAGTTTAAAAATTGGCATATCACATTCTAATGACATAATATCCAAATGTTCTTTTCCCTGTTTTTGAAGATAGTCATAAATCATTTGTTCTTCATCGTCTAGCGAAACAAACAATTGCTTTTGGATGGCTCTTTCCGATTTTTTGATGTCCCAATTCAAATGATAAATCAAATCGGTGGCGTTTGTCAACAAATGAGCTTTATTCGTTTTGATAAGCATATTACAACCTTGACTGTATTTATCGGTGGCGCGTCCGGGTACTGCAAAAACTTCTCTATTATAATCGTTAGCCATATTGGCTGTTACGAGTGAGCCTCCTTTTTCGGCACTTTCAATCACAATCGTTGCTTCGGAAATTCCGGCTACAATCCGATTTCGTTTGACAAAATTTTCCCGATCTGGATTGGATGTACTCCAAAATTCGGTCATAAACCCACCATTTTGTTCCATTTTAGACATGTATTTTTTATGTACTTTGGGATAAATTTGATTTAACCCGTGTGCCAAAACACCTATAGTTTGCAAGTTGTTTTCGAGAGCAGCTTGGTGTACTACAATGTCAACCCCATATGCAAATCCACTAACAATAATAGGATTGAGCGGTGCCAAATCGACGATAAGGTTTTTGGAGAAATCGATTCCATAGGACGTCACCTGACGTGTACCTACCAAACTGATTATTTTTCTATTTTCCAAATGAATATTTCCAGCGGTAAACAATAACACTGGGGCATCAAAACATTGCTTTAATCGTTCCGGATATAGCGCATCTTGATAAAATAAGGTGTTGAGACGTTGTGACTGAATGAATTTAAGTTCGGCTTCGGCAGCGACAAAGACTTCCTTTTTTTTAAGGTTTTGAATAATGGAGGTTCCAATTCCGTCAATCTTTGCCAATTGAATGGGTTTGGCTTTAAAAACTTCTTCGGCAGAACCTACATGGTTTAGGAGTTTTTTAGCAATGACATCTCCAATACCTTCTGTCTTTAGCAGAGCTAAGGTGTGTAATAAATCGTGTGGTAACATGGCGTATAAAATATGGTTGCAAAGTAATTATTTTTTAAATTGTTAATAACATTTGTTGATAAAATTTTTAATTTATCTTGTATTCTCTATTTTTGTTGTTATGAATATCGAACATTACATTTCGCAACTTTTATACCGTTACCAATGTGTAACCGTTCCAGGTTTTGGTGCTTTTTTGACCGAAACAGTTTCGGCTTCTGTTAATGAAAGTACCCATCATTTTTTTCCTCCGAAAAAAGTGGTTTCTTTTAATTCGCACATCAAAAACAATGACGGATTATTAGCCAATCATATTGCTCAAGCTGAAAAGTTATCCTATGACGAAGTAGTTTCCAACATTGAAGCCACCGTAACAATTTGGAAAAATAAATTGCAAAATCGCGATTTTTTAATTTTTAAGAACATTGGGCTTTTAAAATTAAATTTAGAAAATAATATTGTTTTCGAAGCATATAATCACACCAATTACTTAGCCGAATCCTTCGGTCTGGCTTCGTTTGTTTCGCCAAATGTAAAACGAGAAGTTTTAAAATCATTGGTTACTGAAGAAGTAGCAAAAACTGCTATCGATTCGGAAATAATTTCTTTAGAACCAAGACGAACCAATCCGTTTGTTTCATTTGTGAAATATGCTGCCGTTTTAACGGTTTCTATTGGCGCAGGTGCTTTTGGATATGTAGGTTATATTAACCAACAAGAACAAGCAGAGACCTTATTGGTTCAAGCAGAAGTACAAAAAGAAGTACAAACAAAATTACAGGAAGCGACGTTTTTTATTGCCAATCCGGTGACCGAAATGACGGCTAATCCGGAATTGAAATATGATTTTCATATTGTTTCTGGCTCTTTTAGACGTATTAAAAACGCTAATAAATCCTTACAAGAGTTAAACCAAAAAGGATTCAATGCTGCTGTTATCACTCGAGAAGATGGTTTGTTCTCGGTGGTTTACGGAACGTATCCTTCACAAGCAGAAGCTGATGCAGCGCTTTTAAAAATTCAAACCCAAGAAAATAAGGACGCTTGGATTCTCTTATTAGAAAAAAAATAAACCGAATGCCTTTCAAAAACGAAAGGCATTTTTTTTAACTGTAATTTTCCTTATATCTTTGCACCAAATTAAACACACACTATATGCAAGCTAAATTTCCTTCCGAATCGTTAACCATTTTAACCGATTTAGTATTACCAAGTGAAACCAATCCGCTAAACAATCTTTTTGGTGGCGAATTACTAGCCCGTATGGATCGTGCTGCGAGTATAGCTGCCCGTCGTCATTCGCGTCGTATTACGGTAACGGCTTCGGTAAATCACGTAGCATTTAACAGAGCCATTCCGTTAGGAAGTGTCGTTACGGTAGAAGCGAAAGTATCGAGAGCTTTTTCAAGTTCTATGGAAATTTATATTGATGTTTGGATTGAAGACCGTGAATCCGGAAGTAAAACCAAAGCCAACGAAGCCATTTATACCTTTGTAGCCGTTGACGAAACCGGTCGTCCCGTAGAAGTCCCACAAATAGAACCACAAACCGAAGAAGAAAAATCGCGTTATGATGCAGCACTTCGTCGTAAACAATTGAGTTTGGTTTTGGCTGGAAAGATGAAACCGCAGGATGCTACCGAATTGAAGGCTTTATTTTTACAATAATTAACATCAAGATACATATAAAAAAAGTCCCTCACAGAAAAATGCCCCAAAAAGTTAGACACTATTTGGGGCATTTTTTATTACATATTAATGATCCAAGATTGCGGATTTAATTTGGTGGTATTTTGGAAGATCAAGAATTTTAACACTGCTTTTCCCGTAAAGTTATTGTAATGAATCGTTCCTATGGTTTGCTTAGTCGTTACCTTTTGTCCTTTACTCACATTCACACTTCCTAAATTAGAGTAGGTCGTAATATAATCTCCGTGACGAATTACTATAGTAGCTGTACCATTGGCTGCTTGTTGCACATCACTTACTTCCCCGCTAAAAACCGAACGTGCGCGTGCTCCTTGTTCTGAAGAAATTTCGATACCACTGCTTTCAATCATAATTGATGGTTCTAGTGGGTGCGGCTGACGACCAAATCTTTTCGTTAGCGCTCCTTTTTCTACTGGCCAAGGCAAACGTCCGCGATTGGCTTTAAAGTCATTGGCCAATTCTTTAGCTTCTGGTGTTAAGACAAACGTCGTGGTGTTGGTTGTATTTCCTGCTTTTTTATTTGCAGCTGCAATGGCTTCACGAATTAAACGGTCAATTTGTTTTTCGATAGCCCGTGATTCTTTTTGTTTCTTACGAATTTCGGCTATGATTTTATTTTTATCTTTTTTGATCAAATTTAACAACCGTTGTTGCTCTTGACGTTCTTTTTCAAGATCTTGTTTTTCTTTTTCACTTTCGGCTATTAACTTCTCTTTTTCTTTTTTCTGTTTACTAAGTTTATTGTTATATTGTTCTAATTCTGCTGTTTTTTGTTTAATTTCTTCGCCTTGCATCTTACGGAAGCTAGAATATTGCTTCATATACTGCGCACGCTTGTACGCTTGTAAGAAATTATCAGAAGACAATAAAAACATCGCTTTACTTTGTTCCGAACGACTTTTATACGATTTTTCGATCATTTCGGCATAATCTTCTTTCAAAACAGCCAAATCTCTTTTTAGTTGATTGACCTTCATTTGATTGATATACATGCTGTTTCCCAATACTTTCTTTTGTTTTTCGGTAGTATTGATAAGTTTCACTTGCAAGCCAATTTTTTCATTTTGCTTGGCTACCACTTTTACCACATTTTTTTCTTTCTTTTTTTGTTCGCCCAACAAACGCTCTTTTTCACGAATTTCTTCCTGAATTCTGGCTTTTTGTTCTTCTAGTTTACGCTGTCTGTCTTCTTCTTGTCCCCAAGAAAGAGAAGTAGCTAATACAAGTACTATAGAAAGAATATATTTTAACATCTGTTTTTTTGACTTATTTGATAATTATTTGTTTGTATCCACTAGGCACACTATAGGGAAACGTTAGTTCTTCATTAAAAGAAACATTTTTATTTAGTATGGCAATGGTGGTGGTTTTATCCCCTTGAATTGCAAAAATAGCAAGTTCTTGTGGGAAAACACATTCTGGATACGATTTATAATTCGGGTAATGTACTAAAAGTTTTCGTTCTGGAGAAAATTGTTGGATTTCTTGTTGTTTTAACCAAAAAGTGTTAGGTTCAAAAACAAAGGATTTAGCGAAATTCCCTTCCGAAATTTCTTCCAGTTTTGGATTCGAGCCTTCACTTACTGCTTTAAATTTCCCTTTACTAAGCTCATCCATCGTTTTTCCGATAAGCATGTTTTGTACTTTTTGAAAATCTAAGTCGGTACCCAACCAATTACTTAGTATTTTATAATCCCCTTCAAAATAATTACCATTTAGCTTTTCATAATAGTTTACTTGTGTAGGAGTAATTAAGGCTTTGGCCATCGTAATACCTAACATTTTTACACTTACCAAAATGATTTCGTCTTTTTTGATACGGATATCGGCCGACAATCCTAACGATTGTTTCGGATCGGTATAATCGATATTCGATTTAATAAACGCAGTTTTAAAATCACGCTTTACGGCATAATGATTGGTAATAATATTGGCAATCGTCACATCTGAAACCGTTGTAGTTATTTCGGATGGCACGGCCGCTTTTTTGGCTTTGCAAGAAGTTAATAGCACTGCAACTAATACAACATAAAGTAATTTATTCATTATTGTTTTTTGTTTTTTAGATTTGCAATTCTAGTCAAATAGACATTGACTTTTTGAGTATTCCCCAAATCAGTTGCTACTTGATGCAACAGCGTTAAAAAGTCCATTTCTAAATCTATATTTTCTATTACATAATCTAGGCCAATTTCAAGAAAATCATTGGCTTTTTTAATATTTTTTAATTCATAATAGCTTCTTGCCGCAAAAAAATAATATTCGGGCTGATTGGGATAAGTCTCTACCAAGTCGGAAGCTATTTTTTTCATCGCTTCATAATTGCCCACTTCTTCATAAGACGCTAGTAAAAAAATATTCGTTTCTAAATCGTTACTATTTCCTTTAAATGTCTCTTCTAAGTTTTTAATCGCTAATGTCCAGTTCTTTTTCTTATAATAAAATTTTCCAATTTCCTTATGAACATCAAAATCGGGATCGCCTTCAAAATATTGAGTCGCTTTGTTCAATTGCGTTTCGAAGGTTGGATTTTTTAGCGTATAAATCAGAAACTCATTATACATTTTAAATTTAATTTTTTTGTCGATTCTATTACTTTGCAGTACTTTTTCAAGCGTTTGAAAAGCTTCGTTTCCTTTGTTTTCAAGAATCAGATATTTGTAACCAAACACTTGTCCCCATTCGGAAGTTGGAATATTTTTTTTCAATTTTTCAATAACCTGACGTGCTTTTTCTTCTTGATTATTATCGGAATACTTCGTAATTAACGACAAATAATTTTCTTCGTTTAATGGATTTTGTTCGATGGCTTTCTCTAAATCGGATTTATTCCCGGCGCTCATACCGGTTTGCGCATTGATATCAGCACGGTATTGATTTCGTCTTTCACTTTTTCCTTCGGTTTGATCAAGTTCGTTAATTAACAACAACGCTTTATCATACTGTCGTGTGTACATATACAACGAGGTTAGATCTTCCTTAAAATTTTTATCTAACGGAATTATTTTTTGCAGTATTAGAATCCCTTGATTGTAATTTTTGGTTTCATAATATACTTCGTACAAATCAATCCAATACCATTTGTTTTTAGCTTCAATTTGTGTCGCTTTTAAAAATGCTTCTTCGGCATTTACAAACTCTTTTTTGAAGAAATAGTTTTTACCAATTTCGTGGTACACCATTGCGTTATCGGGTTGAAGTTTCAAGCATTTTTCCAATTCAACAATTGCGCGATCATAATTTTCAATACCTTTCTGCTTTAACGATTCGTAATAGGCTTCCTGAAAATCGTCGTTGACCAAAGCAATATCGTCGGGTTCGCTTTGAGCCAAACAAACATGAGTATTACAAAGTAATACAAATAGAAATGATATTTTAAAACTAATTTTATTCATTTTTTAATTGAAAGTAAATAAGTACTTAACTCTATAAGTACAACTTTATTCCTTTTACTCCAACACCGAATAATCTCCGATACTAATACTCTTGAACTCTCCATCAAACGTAGCGTGATTTCCAATCATGGCATTGTTTAAATTGGCGTTTCGAATATGAGCATGAGTTTGGACTAAACTATTTTCAATTTTAACGTTAGTTAAATGTGTTGCTTTTCCTAACGACACATTAGGTCCAACTGTCGAATTAATTAAAATTACATCTTCACCGATATAACACGGCGGAATAATCGTTGCGTTTTCTAATTTCACATTTGCGGCAATTAGATTTTCTCCGTCTTGGTGTAAGAAATTCAGCATTCGCGAATTAGTGTCAACCGTAACGTCTTTGTTTCCACAATCCATCCACTCGTCTACTTGACCCGGTACAAATATCATGCCTTTTGCCATCATTTGTTTGATTCCGTCGTTAATTTGGTATTCGCCACCATGAATAATGTTATTATCTAGTACGGCTTGCAACTCATTTTTTAAAACGGCAACATCTTTAAAATAGTATATTCCGATAACGGCTAAGTCGGAAACAAACTCTTTGGGTTTTTCGACTAACTCAACAATTTGATTTTTCTCATTGATGTTAATCACTCCGAAAGCTTCTGGTTGATCGACTTGTTTGACCCAAATCACACTGTCGGCATTTTGATCCAAATCGAAATCGGCACGAATTAACGTGTCGGCATACGCAATTACGGCTGGTCCTGACAACGAATCTTTGGCACACATGATCGCGTGACCCGTACCTAAAGCTTCATTTTGGTAATAAATGGTTCCTTTTGCGCCAATTTTAGTGGCAATTGCTAGCAAATCTTTTTCTACTGTCGCGCCAAAACTTTCGTGTATAATAAAAGCCACTTCGTCTATAGGTTGGTTGATTACTTTGGCAATATCTTCTACCAATCGGTGAACGATAGGTTTTCCTGCGATTGGGATTAATGGTTTTGGAATGGTTAAGGTATGTGGGCGAAGACGCGATCCACGTCCGGCCATAGGAACTATTATTTTCATATTATTATGTCATTACGAGGAACGAAGTAATCTTTTCCTCTTGTTATTATTTTTTTTAGACTTCGACTACGCTCAGTCTGACAAGGCAAACTACTACTTCACCCCAGTACTACCAAAACCACCTTCGCCTCTGTCGGTATCCGAAAGTGCTTCGGTGATTTGCCAATCGATGCGTTCGTGTTTGGCGATGACTAATTGGGCAATGCGTTCGCCGTCTTCGATATCGAAAAAGTCATTGGATAAATTTACTAAAATTACCCCTATTTCCCCACGATAATCGGCATCAATTGTCCCAGGAGAATTTAGTACTGTAATACCTTTTTTGAAAGCCAGTCCACTTCTAGGGCGTACTTGTGCTTCATAACCGATTGGAAGTTCTATAAACAACCCTGTTTTTACCAAAGTTCTTCCTAAAGGCGGAATCGTAATCGATTCTTCTAAGTTGGCACGTAAATCCATTCCAGCCGAATAGATGGTTTCGTAATGTGGTAACGGATGTTTGGAAGTATTGATGATTTTTACTTGCATTATTTTGATATTATGGGAACGAAGTAAATTGATTTCTTTCCAGTTAATATAATTATTGTTTGTGTCAAAATGCCCTAGCCCCGATAGCAGTGGAAATCCTGTTATTGCGATAACGAATACCAATATTTGGATTGCTTCGTTCCTCGCAATGACAGATAGCAACGGATAGCGGGAATAGCTCCTCAAAAATATTAATTTCTTTTTAGAATCTTGAGAATTGTTTGCCTTTCGTTTCTAAAAATATAATAGCCAAAGGCAACAAGCGCAAATATTCCGAAGATATAACTTTTTCTTAAGAGAGGAACGTAAAAGGACAATGCTGAAAATAGCGTTGCAATGGCAATGTATTTTCCAATTTTATTGATTTCGTACGGAATTGGATATTCTTTTTGCCCTAGGTAATAGGAAATAAACATCATGCTTCCGTAGGCGACAATCGTGGCAATGGCCGACCCATAGTAACTCATTAGAGGCACCAACCAAAAGTTGAGCACTAACGTTAATGCTGCTCCGATAATGGAAATAATGGCCCCAATGTGGGTTTTATTGATAAGCTTGTACCAAACCGAAAGATTGGTATAGATTCCTAAAAAGAAATTGGCCAAAACGATTAAAGGTACCACTTTTATAGCCTCCCAATAACTGGAACTTGGAACTAAGATATGCTTTAAGACATCTATAAAAACAATCACAAAGAGCATGATAAACGAGCCGGAAATCACAAAATACTTGGTAATGGTCGCATAGGTGTGTGTGGCGTTCTCTTTGTCGGCGTGGCTAAAGAAGAATGGTTCGATTCCTAAAGTGTAAGCTGTGCGGAACAACACCATAAACATACCGAGCTTGTAGCAGGCCGAATAGGCTCCGATTTCGGCTTTTGGAACGTGCAATTTTTCTAATAAAATTTTATCGAAATGCTCGTTGATGGCAAAACCAATTCCAGCAATTAAGATGGGTAAACCGTAAGCAATCATTTTTTTCCAAAGGGCGATATCAAACTGCCATTTCATTTTGAAATAATCGCCAGATAACACTACGAATGTGAGCAAACTCGCCACTAAATTGGAAACAAAAATATACCCGACTTGGAAGTTTTCGAAGTAAATAGTTCGAAGAGGATTTTCAGGAGAAACAGTAGGCAAAACCAATAAAAAGAAGAGGTTTAACCCGAAATTGATACTCACATTCCCGATTTTTATCACGGCATATTGCATGGGTTTTTTCTCGGCGCGAAGTCTTGAGAACGGAATAATCACCAGTGCATCAAGGATTAAAATCCAAATTGTATAGGTTACATATTCGGTTTTGACATTGATAAAATTAGCAATAGATTCTCTAGCTAATAAAGCGCCAACTAAAAAAGCGAGTGAGCTCCAAAAAATAGAGATTGTTGCGGTTGAAATAACTTTTTGTTTGTCGTCATCGAGATTGTAAAAACGGAAAAAAGCCGTTTCCATTCCGTAAGATAGCACGACGTTAAAAAACACCAACCAAGCAAAAATAATGGATACATCGGCAAACTCGACCTTAGGTAAAGCGTGGACAAATAATGGGTTTAGCAAAAAACTAATCATTCGAGGCAATACTGTTGCCAAACCGTAAATTAGTGTTTGTTTGAAAAGACTTTTATATAAGCTCAAAGGAAATCGATTTTACACAAAGGTATTAATTTTGAGGTCTTGCCGAAGGATAGGCCAACATTTCTTTTTCTTTTAGCTGAGTCATTTTGAAGTATTTTTTTTCTCTTTTTTGCGTATATTCTAAAACAGCCTCGTTATCTGCTATTGAAAAAGGTACTTTTGTGTTGTTGGATTGCGCGGGCACGTCTGATGGTTCTTCTTGACCCCTGTCAAAATTAGCTTTACCTACAAAATTAAAATGGTATTCGGTATCTGAAATTTTATTGGCTTTAGCGAAGTTATTATTAAAATACAATTGGGTCAGTGTAATTTCATTGGGAAGCGCTTTTTCAAAACGGATATAAACCCCAATGCCAGAACCTCCGCCACGAACACCAGCAACCCAACGTTGGTAATACGATTCGGTAATGGCTACAGGGAAACTTTCCTGCATTTTATTTGCACAATTTTGCAAGGATAGGAGGGATATAAAAAATAACAGTATGGTTTTCATCTCATTGTTTTTATAAAGATAGCAACTTTTATGCCCAATTAGGAACTCACTAATTCTTTATTCAATATTTTTAAAAAGTGATAACCTCTAGGGACAAAGCCTTGATTGTAATAAAATTTGTGAGCTGCAAAATTTTCTACATATGCATCTAAGACAATCATAGAAACGTTGTATTCTTTGGCTTTGGTATCTATATAATCGGTCATGAGTTTACCTACACCTTGCTTTCGATATTCGGGTGCTACGACAAAATTATCGATTTCCATGTAAGGTCCGGACCACAGTTTGACGCCTTTCCAAAAACCGGTAATTCCGGCCACTTTTTCACCATCCAATACGATAAGTTGTTTGTAATTGTGTGGAATCATTTGATTTAAATAATTCGAGTACGTTTCTATGCTCATGTTGGGATACAAATAATGAATGGTCTCCAATTGTGCCGCCATTTCTTCCAAAGTGGAAAGTTCTTTAAGTTGCATTAAAATAGTTTTGATTCTATAAAATTACGGTACTTTTGTGAAAAATCCAGTATATGAATTTAAAAAGCCTATTAGCCTTACTTCTTTTTAGTATTTCTTCGTATTCTCAGACAAATTTTGAGACCAAAAAAGTTCAAAAAATCATCACAAAATTTGGTCATCAAATAAATGACGAATATGCTTGGTTGGAAGACACTGAATCGGAAGAAGTTAAAAATTGGGTCGCACAACAAAATAAGTTAGCTGATGAAAATTATGCTGCTGTTAAAAAATCGGTTTCTACTTTAGAAACGATAAAAATTTACAATTCTAATTCTACTACTTCTTTACCATCAAAACGTGGTCGTTACTTTTATAAACTTTTAACGGTAAACAACAAGAAGGCCCCACATCTTTTTATGCTTAAAAACAGAGATGCCAACCCTACTGAGTTAATAAATCCGAACAAAATTTATCCTTCCAAAAATGTAAACATAGAATCTTATTTTCCTTCTAAAAATTCAAGTTTATTAGCCTATAGTATCCGAATTGATGGTAGCGACAAATTAGAATTACGCTTTTTAGATTTGGTTAAAAATACTACTATTAAAGATTCTTTGTTGAATATTAAATTCTCAAACATAGCGTGGAACAGAGATTTAGGCGTTTTTTATAAGCAAAATTCAAACAAAAGTAAATTTGCGCAAGATTCGACATTTAAGTTGTATTATCACCGACTAAATACTCCGCAAGAAAATGATGAATTAATATTTGATTCGAGTAAAAGTGATGGTCAAATTGGTTTTTTTACTTCTAAAACAAAATTATTTGTGAGCGAGAAAAACAAATCGGAAACACAAACCAACTATTATTATACTGATTTGGCAAATGATAAATTTGAATTAATCAAGTTTATGGAAAGTACTGATAATTCATTTGACTTAATTAATTATTTCAATGGAAGAATTTATTACTCAACTAATAAATTCAATTGGGGTGAAGTACGTTCTTTTGATTTGAAAAACAAAAGTGACGACAAAGAAGTAATTCCACAATTTTATAACCATTTACTGGTTGGGAGTTATTTTACAGAATCGTTCCTGATTTGTAAATATCGAACAATCGGAAAAACCTATTTATCAATTTTTGATTATGATGGAAAGTTCATCAAGAAAATTGAAACACCCATTGGAACCAATATTTCGTTTCAGAATTATGATGACGAAACCAAGGACATTTATTTTGGTGTTAATTCCTATACGATACCTTATCGAAATTTTAAAGTAAATCTTACGTCTGGTGATCCGGAACAAGTATTTACGACTCTAAATCGAGCAAAACCAACTGTTTTCCCATTAGATAATTTTGAAGTCAAATGTATTTCTTATAAAAACAGAGAGAATATCGATATTCCTATTACTATAGTTTACAAAAAAGGAACTGCATTGAACGGAAACAGTCCTTGTTTATTAGAAGCTTACGGGGGATTCGGAATTATAAGTTCTCCAAAATATGATAATGGGTTACTTCATTTCATAAACAAAGGTGGTATTTATGCTTATGCCGAAATTAGAGGGGGAGGTGAAAAAGGAGAAGATTGGCACAAAAAAGGAAGCGGAATCAATAAAATTAAAGGCTTGAATGACTTTGTTGATGCTTCAGAATTTTTAATCAAAGAAAAATACACCAACCCCGAAAAATTAGCAATTACAGGAGCTTCTCAGGGCGGATTAGTTGTTGGGTATGCCCTTACCGAAAGACCGGATTTATATAAATTAGCCTTGCCAAAAGTAGGGGTTTATGACATGGTGAATTTCTATAAGTATACGATTGGAAAATACCATTATGACGAATATGGAAATCCTGAAATTGAAGAAGAATTCAAATTGATTTCCAAATATTATCCATTACATAAAATTAAAAAAGAGGTAAATTATCCTACCACAATTATTTTTACGGCCGATAATGATGAT
>JAGORP010000143.1 GCA_018062725.1 Flavobacterium sp. | reverse complement strand
TTATAATACTTATCACTGCTATCTGAAATCTAAAACCTACAACCGCTTCGCTTCTTCCCAAAAAACATCCATTTCCGTCAAGGTCATGTCGGATAAATTTTTACCCAACTCGACAGCCTTACTTTCCAAATACATAAAACGCTTGATAAATTTTTTATTGGTGCGTTCTAAAGCATCTTCAGGGTTTACGTTTAAAAATCGAGAGTAATTAATCATCGAAAACAATACATCTCCAAATTCGGCTTCTATTTTATCTTGATTTCCTGAAGCCACTTCTACTTGGAGTTCTTGCAATTCTTCTTGTACTTTATCCCAAACTTGGTGCGGTTCTTCCCAATCGAAACCAACGCCTTTTACTTTGTCTTGAATGCGACTTGCTTTGACCAAAGCCGGTAAGCCATTAGGGACACCTTCTAAAACGGATTTTTTACCTTCTTTTAGTTTTAATTTTTCCCAGTTTTGTTTGACTTCCTCTTCATCAGCAACAACTACATCTCCATAAATATGCGGGTGACGGTGAATTAATTTATCGCAAATAGCATTGGCTACATCAGCGATGTCAAAACTATTTTTTTCAGAACCAATTTTGGCATAAAAAACTATGTGAAGTAACAAATCACCCAATTCATTTTTGATTTCGTTCAAATCATTATTCAGAATAGCATCTCCCAGTTCGTAAGTTTCTTCAATAGTAAGATGGCGCAATGATTCTAAGGTTTGTTTTTTATCCCACGGACAGTTGGAGCGCAAATCATCCATGATATCTAATAACCGACCGAAAGCATCGAGTTGTTGTTGGCGTGTGTTCATTGTATTTTTTTTCGAATTACTAAATAACAAAAAATCCCGCATTCGAATGACAAATGCGGGATTTAAATTTAGGTACAATCAACTATTTTTTAGTCGATTTGGTCGTTTTTGGTGCTGGTGCTTTTTTAGCTGTAGCTGTTCCAGCATTTTTAGGAGCTGCTACTTTTTTAGGTTTAGCTTCAGCAGTAGCTTTTACTTTTTCCACTTTTTTATCTTCAGCGGAAGTTGCTTCTGCAGTCAATAAACCTTTTGCTTGTAAAATATTGTACCAGTTCAACACTTTTTTAATATCTGAAGCATACACTCTTTCTTGATCGTAATTTGGAAGAATTTGAACGAAATAAGCTGTTAAAGCAGCTTTATCGTCTTTTAAACTTGGTGCTTGACCATTGTTTTCTCTGGCAGCAATGACACTCATTACTTCAGCCAATGGCTTTTCTTCGTTGTAGGTATACATTGAAATTTCCGACAATAAACTCACGTTACTACGTAAACTAACTGTAATTTTTTTTCCATCCATTAATGATTCGGCAACGAAACCAGTTCTTGTTTGCATTTTTAAAGCATATAAACCTGGCTTTCCTGAAATGGCTAATATTCTTTCTAAGTTCATTTTATCTATATTTTTTATAAATCCCAAAATTTTCGATAGCAAATATACTATTGTTTACTATTCGTTGTAAAAAATTGTTATCTTTTTTTAGGCACAAAACGCATTCTATAATCAGGTCTTGCTTTACCATCCATAATGTTTTGTAACTTCTTCTTAATTAACGTCTTTTTAAGCGTAGATATTTTATCGGTAAATAAAATTCCTTCAATATGGTCATATTCATGCTGAATTACACGAGCGATTAGTCCGTCGAATTCTTCTGTTTTTTTGATAAAGTTTTCGTCATAATATTCCAACGTGATTTTTTCGTTTCGGTACACGTCTTCACGTACATCTGGAATACTCAAACAGCCTTCATTAAAACCCCAAAGTTCTCCTTCTTCTTTGAGCATTTTAGCATTAATAAAGGTACGTTTAAACCCTTTTAACTGTGCTGCTTCTTCTTTCGATAAATCGTCTCCTTCACTAAAGGGTTCACAATCGACAATAAACAATCGAATGGCTAACCCCACTTGTGGAGCCGCTAAACCAACGCCACAGGCATTATACATCGTATCATACATGTTGGCAATCGTCTCATTTAAATTCGGATAATCTTGGCTTAACTCTTCCCCTACTTTACGTAAAACAGGGTCTCCGTATCCTACAATCGGTAAAATCATTTTCTTAATTCTTTGGGCGTTCCCTCGCAAACAACCTTTGTATTGCAATCAACTATTGTTTTTTGCTCGGTCGGGTCTTTCATTCCAATCTGTCAAATTGCTTCGTTACCTCGCAATGACAGGATTTCCATTTCAACCCCTAACGCATTTTAAAGTGCAAAAGTAACTAAAAATGCTTATTCCACTTTCAATTTTAAGACTTCGTTTGTTTTTTTTCTGATTTGATCGGCCAAATCGGGATTATTGTTAAGTGATTTCCCAAAAGACGGAATCATTATTTGCAGTTTTTCCTGCCAAGCGGTACTTTTCATTTGTTCGGGAAAGCATTTTGTGAGCAATTCCAACATGATAGAAGTAGCGGTAGAAGCACCTGGTGAAGCACCCAGTAAAACGGCTAAGGAACCATCGGCAGCATTGACGACTTCTGTACCAAATTCTAATATGCCATTACCGTCTTTGTCTTTTTTAATGACTTGCACACGCTGCCCGGCATTTTCTAGAACCCAATCTGATTTTTTAGCAGAAGGGACATATTCTTTTAAGGCTTTCATTCTATCTTTTGACGATTGAAAAACTTGCTCAATTAAATACTTCGTTAACGGAATGTTTTTAATTCCGGCGCCCAACATCGGTTTAATATTGTCAAGCTCAATCGATTTAATCAAATCAAAATAAGAGCCATTTTTTAAAAATTTAGTCGAAAAACCAGCATACGGACCAAAAAGAAGTGCTTTTTCGCCATCAATCATACGCGTATCAATATGAGGCACCGACATAGGTGGAGCGCCAACCGATGCTTTTCCGTAGACTTTTACATCGTGTTTTTTAATCACATCTGGATTGGTACATTTTAACCATTGTCCGCTAACTGGGAAACCGCCATAGCCTTCTCCTTCTGGAATATTGGCTTTTTCCAACAATAACAAAGAACCACCTCCGGCGCCAATAAATACAAACGGAGTTAAAACTCGTTTCTTGTCTCCTGTGGCTAAATCAGTCACTTTAATCCGCCAAAAATTCTCTTTCTTTTTTAGCTTTTTAACTTCATGGTTAAAATGAAGACTCACACCATCTAACGTTTCCAAGTATTTAAACATACTTCGGGTTAAAGCACCAAAATTCACATCGGTTCCTAAGTCCACTTTAGTGGCAGCAATCGAAGTATCCTCTTTTCTACCCTCCATTACCAGCGGCGCCCATTTTTGAATTAACGCTTTGTCTTCGGTATACTCC
>JAGORP010000142.1 GCA_018062725.1 Flavobacterium sp. | reverse complement strand
TAAAGGACTTTCAAAAAGCTAAAAACTACTTATCAGAAAAAATTAGAACCCAAATAAATGAAGATTTCTTCAATTGGATCAATCATAAAATTGATGCTAAAAAAGATTTACAACTCTATAATACTCGTTTTCAATTGATGTCAGATGGAACTGAAAATACGGTTTTACAATTTAAATACAAAAAAGATACAAGCATAAATCCATCCATCTTCGTCTCGGTTTTATTTGAAAATGATGGTAAAATATTGGGGATAAATCCTGTAAATTTGAATGAGTAATTTGACATCAAATACACCAATTATAGGATAAATATTATGAATTATTGATTTGGCATAACTCGAACACTATAAAAAAAGTTTAGGTCAAAAGGCAGGATATTTCTGCTATAAAAATTGGAAAAGTGGTGCTTTAATTTACAATCATTTATCGTATAAACTTAAGTGTAAACTGCTGAACAGCAAACAATAATAAAAAAACCTACTAACCTGAGTTCGATTCATTAATAGTTTTCTCATTGCGTTCGAAATGATCTTTCATATTCATTTAATAGGTGGATTTTTTGGTTTTCCCGAAAAAATATTCCACTCAAATAACAGATTACTGGTCATTTCGAACCCAATATAATTAGGGAGAGAAATCTTTTCAAAATTAAAATTTACAATTAATTTTAACCGAACTCAGGTTATTCCATGGTTATTTGAATAACTTCGGAATCTGAGAACGACAACATATAATTTGAAGTAAACCAAACCTACGCTAAATTTTAATCATTAAATCCGAATGGAATCAATTTTAGCTTGCAAATTTTTTTGGAAATGAATGTGCAACCTGTATTTGCAAACCCGGAAACAACAACCATGTGCAAGACATTAGGTAAAATAACTTTATTCTAGCGGATTTTAGGTTGTAGTAAAGAAAAATACATCTTTTATACCTTTCACTTCCCATTAAACCCGGTCATAGTCATTCCCAAGCCCACCATTCCAAAAGAAAGACAAGCTTCGGCTGCTTTCTGGGTGCGTTCGGAGAGTTTTTCTTGTTCTTCTGAGGTCCAAGCTCCCAAAACATAATCTACTTGTCGCCCTTTCGGAAAATCACTTCCTACTCCAAAACGTAAACGAGCATATTCAGTGGTCTGCAATACATCTTGAATATCTTGAAAACCATTGTGTCCACCGGCACTACCTTTGGCTTTGATGCGAATCGCCCCAAAGGGAATACTCAAATCGTCCCCCACAACCAAAACATTTTCAATTTCAATATTTTCTTGTGTCATCCAATAGCGCACGGCTTTACCACTGAGATTCATAAAAGTGGAAGGTTTGAGCAAGATAAAGGTTCTGCCTTTGTGGTTGAATTTAGCTACATCACCCAACTTAAGGGTTTGAAAAGTGGCTTCAAATTTCGCTGCCAATGCTTCTACTACTTTAAATCCGGCATTGTGGCGGGTATTGACGTATTGGGCTCCTACATTTCCCAATCCTACTATGAGGTATTTCTTCATGGTTTCGACAGGTTCTGGGTTTGGCTTTGAAAACAGTTGATTTAAAAAATTTAAAAATCCCATAAGACTCACAATTGAATGACAAAAGTAAACAAAACAGACATAAAAAAACCTTCCGACATTTACTGAGGGAAGGTTTTATAATAGTTAAATGCTTTATTATCCTAAAGCTACTCTTTTGAAAGCTACCACTTCTACATCACCCAATGTTTTTACATATTGAGCTACGTTTTTAGTGTTGTCTTTGATGAATTCTTGATTTACCAAAGTATTGTCTTTGAAGAATCTTTGTAATTTACCTTTGGCGATGTTTTCCAACATGGCTTCGGGTTTACCTTCTTGACGCAATTGATCTTTGGCAATTTCGATTTCTTTTTCGATGATGCTTTGATCAACAGCGGCTTCGTTTAAAGCGATCGGACTCATAGCGGCGGCTTGCATCGCTACGTCTTTGGCTACTACATCGGCACCGGCTACATTGGCTGAAAGCGCCACTAAAGTAGCGATTTTATTACCGGCGTGAATATAGAAATTGATGAATGGAGCTTCGATTTTTTCAAAAACTCCGATTTCTATCTTTTCACCGATAACACCGGTTTGCTCGATTAATTTCTCGGCAACGGTAATATTGTCAAAAGAAGCGGCTAGGAAAGCATCTTTATCAGCGGCGTTTAGCGCTATTTCAGCAAAACGGTTGGCTAAAGCTACGTATCCTTCATTTTTGGCCACGAAGTCGGTTTCACAATTCAATGAAATGATAACTCCGGTTTTGTGGTCGGCGCTTACTTTGGCGATAACAGCACCTTCAGAAGAATCTCTGTCGGCTCTGTTGGCTGCCACTTTTTGACCTTTTTTACGCAATATTTCGATTGCTAATTCTTTGTCGCCATCGGCTTCCACCAAGGCTTTTTTGCAGTCCATCATACCGGCACCGGTAATCTGTCTTAGATTGTTTACATCTGCTGCGGTTATATTTGCCATATCTTGATTAAAAATTTAAATTATACTTGTGCGCAAAATAATGCGTCTAAATTAAGCTTCGGCGTCGTCTTCTGAATCTTCACCTTTCACTTTGCTGGCTTTTTTATCGGCCAATCCTTCAGAAATAGCTACGGTCAAATACCCTAGTACTTTTTCGATAGATTTGGAAGCATCGTCATTGGATGGAATTACAAAATCAATAGATCTTGGATCGGAGTTGGTATCCACCATTGCAAAAATGGGAATGTTCAAACGATTGGCTTCGGCGATTGCGATGTGTTCTTTTTTAACATCCACCACGATAAGTGCACCGGGAATACGGGTCATATCGGCAATAGAACCTAAGTTTTTTTCCAATTTGGCTCTTTGACGTTCGATTTGAAGTTTCTCTCTTTTAGAAAGTGCGTCAAAAGATCCGTCCGTTTTCATACGGTCAATGTTTGACATTTTTTTAACCGCTTTACGAATGGTTTGGAAATTGGTCAACATCCCACCTGGCCATCTTTCTGTGATGTAAGGCATATTGACACTAGAGGCATTGTTGGCAATGATTTCTTTGGCTTGTTTTTTGGTCGCTACATATAGTACTCTACGTCCTGAAGCTACAATTTTTTTCAAAGCTTCGGCAGCTTCTTCCATTTTAGCAGCAGTTTTGTAAAGGTCAATAATGTGAACTCCATTGCGTTCAGCATAAATGTATTGAGCCATGTTAGGATTCCACTTACGGGTTAAGTGACCAAAGTGAACACCCGCTTCGATGAGTTGTTTTACGTCTATTTTTGACATTTTGTTAAAATTGATTTACGTTCCGTTGAGTTAGCAATAACAGAGTAG
>JAGORP010000141.1 GCA_018062725.1 Flavobacterium sp. | reverse complement strand
GGAGAAGGATCGGTGTAAACAATATTAAATTTGAATCCGTTAGGATCTAATTGATAAGCTCCCGGAATTTGATAAATATTTTTCATCATCAAGTTCCAAGAAGGTTTGGTTACACTTGTCAAATTCCCTTTTAACATTTTTAAAATCAAAGCTTTGGTGGTTGGCACTCCAGCATTAACTTCTGTAGCATCAACACCGTCGGTTCCAAACTCACCCACTTGATACACATCGTCACCAATAGTATATTGGTACGCTACGGCAAGGACTTCATCGTTTGCCAATCGTTGGTTTAAAGAGATATAACCCAACTGTGGATGAAAGGTAAAGTCATTTGGTGTTAATTTTCTAGCATTTTCAAGCTTTGCATAATCGGTTCCTTCCGACATTACAACTCCGTTAAATCCAGCACCCGAAGTCGCAATTTCCCTAATTTGGCTATTTAACAATCCCGTACCACCCGTAATCAAAATAGGATCGAAACGGTTATTAGCATTTTTCGTAGGGGTATTTATTGGTGTCGTAAGGAAAAAGTTAGGGATCGCTTGGTCATAAACACCTACTGTTTGAGCTGTGATATCATTTCCATTTTCATCAGACAATTCTGATTCCCCCAAATCTTGTAAAGCAATAATATTTCTTAAATTATTCCCTTCCGGAGAAGTATTGACTCTGTTTTGTCTATTTGTAATCCAAACTTCCATTCTTGTAATTTGCACTCTAGAATTGATGAATGGATAATTTTTTAAGGCGGTATCGTATCTGTTTCTGAAATACTGAGAAAGGAAAAAGTGACGATCGGCGTCGTAATCAAGTCCGAACAAATTAAACTCCTGAATGGTACCTCCACCTTGGGCCGTCACTGTTTTCGTTTGTGATTTTTGTTCCGAAAAAACACCCGTAAAGGTTGTTTTTCCAAACTGAAGTTGCATTTTTACCCCGAATAAACTTTGTGCTCCCCGAATTAAAGTACTGTTCAGTGGCATACTCACGTTACCTACTTCAATTTTTTGGAGGATATCATCTTCCGTTGGAGTATATTCTAATTTTATTAAATTTTGAAATGCGAAAGTAGACTCTGTGTCATAATTTGCGGTAACTTTAAGACGTGTTCCTACTTGGCCTAACAAACTCAAACTAATCCTTTGATCAAAATCGAAAGTAGTACTTTTTTGATTTCTTGGTGAAAAAGAGGGATTGTCTTGTTTTGAAAAACGCACTCCTAAGTCGATTTCAACCGATCCTGTCGGTTTCACATCAATCGTATTACTTCCGAAAATAGATTCAAACAATCCTGAACGAATATAATACCTTGGCAATAAGTCCTTTTTCTTTTCCTCTGCTCCTTTTTTCTGACCAGCAACGGCGTCCGATTTTTCTCTAAAATATTTTCTTACGGATTCTTTACGGATTAATTTTTGATATTCTTCTGGAGTTAAAACAATTGGATAATCAATATTAAACCCTTCAAAAGTTTTGGTGTATATGTAGCGATCCGAAACAGGATCATAAGTATAGGATTCAAGAATACTTGTTGGATTAGGCAGCTCTAAACTTCCTTTGTTGTATCCTTTTACCGTATCGTTAACCTCTTGCGCTTCAACACTATAAAAAACAAAGAAAAACAGCATCGATAAACTGTTTTTTATTAAAAATTTTGGCAAGTTTATATTAAAATCCTTCAATGTTATAAGTTTTTTAAGGCTTGTTTAATAATGGTTTCAACAGAAGCATCAGGCATAGTCGCTACAATTTTGTCGACCACTTTTTCAGAAGATTTTCTAACAAACCCTAACACCTCTAATGCTGATAACGCTTCATCTTTGTTTGTATTGCTTTGTGAAAAAGAAACTTCCTCAATAGCATACAATTTTAACACTTTATCCTTTAAGTCTAGAATCGCCCTTTGAGCTGTTTTTGCTCCAATTCCTTTAATGGATTGAATTGTGGCTACATCGCCAGAAGCCAAGGCATTAATGATTTGTTTAGGCTCCATTGATGACAACATAGTTCGTGCAGTATTGGCGCCAATACCTGAAACAGAAAGCAATAATTTAAAAATTTCTCTTTCCGATTTTTCGACGAATCCAAATAACGAATGACTGTCTTCTTTTACCAATAAATACGTAAAAAGCTTAATGAAATCAGTTGAGGGTAATAAGCCGAAAGTATGCAAAGAAATATTAACCTGATAACCCACTCCATTACAGTCTATTACAACTTCCGTAGGGCTTTTCTCAACTAATTTTCCTTGTATGTGTGCAATCATAATACGCTCATTAACCCCCAAATATAGTAATTTTCTTGAATTACGCTTCAATTCATAGACTAACTACTTGAATTTTCGATGAACTTTAACTGTTTTTTTGAGCTTTTTGGCGTTTTTCTTTTTCTTGTGCATCAACCACAGCTACTGCTGACATGTTGACCATTTCTTCTACACTTGCACCTAACTGAAATATATGAACAGGTTTATCTAAACCTAACATTATAGGTCCGATAGAATCTACCTTATACAATTCCTTCAACATTTTATAAGTGATATTGGCCGATTCAAGATTTGGAAAAATCAAGGTATTGACTTTATGTCCTGCTAATTTTGAAAACGGAAATTTACTTTTGAGCATTTCTGGATTTAAAGCAAAATCCGTCTGAATTTCCCCATCTACAATTAAGTCAGGATAATTTTCATGCAAATAAGCCACTGCTTGTCGCACTTTTTCGGCGCTCTCTGTATTAGAAGAACCAAAATTAGAAAAAGAGACCATGGCTATTACAGGTTCTATTCCAAAAAGACGTGTCGTTCTAGCCGTCATTAAAGCAATCTTTGCTAAATCATCGGCGGAAGGATTTGGATTAATGGCTGTATCCGACAAAAACATTGGACCACGGGTCGTCATCATGATATTCGTGGTGGCAATTCGGCTCACTCCCGGTGCTCTTCCGATTAATTCCATAATCGGTTTTACTACCGATGGGTAACTTCTAGAATACCCTGTAACCAAACAATCTGCTTCTCCTTCGTTGACCATCATGGCTGCAAAATAATTGCGTTCGCGCATCCATTTTTGAGCATCTAAAAGTGTAATACCGCGACGGCGACGAGCCTTCCAATAAATTTCGGCAAAACGCAATCGACGCGCATCTTCATCATTAGTTTTTGGATCTAAAATAGCTACTTCGGCATCAAAACCAAGTTCTTCTTTTAGCTCTAAAATTATTTCTCTATTTCCTAATAAAATTGGAATTCCAATTCCTTCTTCATGAACGATTTGTGCTGCTTTTAGTACATCGAAATGATCGGCTTCAGCAAATACAATTCGCTTCGGATTGGTTTTAGCACGATTGGCCAAC
>JAGORP010000004.1 GCA_018062725.1 Flavobacterium sp. | reverse complement strand
AATCCGTCATAATTCAAATCTAATGCTTGTTGCGACACTTCCTGAATCATGCTTCGTTTTCCGGTAATGTGTGACGGATCACAAATAAGCGCTAGATCGGGAAATTTATTTTGCAAATCGATGGCAATTTGCCATTCGGGATTGTTACGGTATTTTGTTTTTTCATAGGTCGAAAATCCACGGTGAATCACGCCTAATTTTTTAATTCCGGCATTATACAAACGTTCAACGCCACCAATCCATAAAGACAAATCGGGATTCACAGGGTTTTTGACTAAGACAATTTTATCGGTATTTTGTAACGCATCGGCTATTTCTTGCACCGCAAAGGGATTTACAGTGGTTCGAGCGCCAATCCATAACACATCAATATTGTGTGCGATGGCTAATTTCACATGGGCGGCATTGGCTACTTCAGTTGCCATTAAGAGTCCGGTTTCGGCTTTGGCCTTTTGGAGCCATTTTAGTCCGATTTCGCCTACCCCTTCAAAACCACCTGGACGCGTTCTGGGTTTCCAAATGCCAGCACGAAAAATACTCACATCACTATTTTTCAATTGATGCGCAATGGCTAGGACTTGTTCTTCCGTTTCGGCACTACAAGGTCCCGCAATTACTAATGGGTGATTTAATTTAAAATCGGCTAACCACGCTTTATTTTCTTTTGTAATCTTCATAACCTATAAAAATAAAAAAATCCCGAATACTCGGGATTAACTAATTTATATTATCAAACATAGTTATCCCTGAGGAAATGTATTCCACCAAGTTGCCACCATATTTTCGTTTCTTTTTAACATATTGACAAATGTATTGAATTTTTATATAACAATTTAAATCTTAAAATTATTTCTTTGGATTAAACCCTTTCTCATTTGATGTTCAATACTATCAGAAAATCGACTTTAAGAACTTCAAACCAATTAAATACAAACAAAACTGCTCTAGAATTATAATTTACTTAAGGTACTTTTCAAAATCATTTATTTTAATTTTAGCCTTCAAATCGAAGAGTAAACTATACAATCCGAAGAAGGTTCTATTCACATAAATAAAATGTTTGGACCCTCTATTTCCATTCATTTTTCGCAAGGTTTTATCGTTGGAAAATTTCTCACTTAATTGTGCTATTTCATCGGAAAAAACGGTGTCGGAAAAATCAAAATAGTCTTGATGAATGGGTTTGGTAAACACCGACAATAATTCGTAAAACAATGTCGTAAAATATTCAATTTCTTGCGGTGTATCTGACTTTTTTAAGATTTCTAATTCATATAATTTGGCCAAAAACAGCGTTGGATTCGCTAACGTTTCCGGAGCAGAAATTTCAAAATAAGGCGTATAAAACGATTGTGGAATTTCTTTCATACAACCGAAATCGATCGCAATCAGATTGTCCTCTGCGTCAACCAAGAAATTACCTGGGTGTGGATCGGCATGAAACTTTTTCAATTGATGAATTTGAAACATGTAAAAATTCCAAAGTGTTTGACCTACTATGTCTCGTTTCTCTTGATTCGTTTCGGTCGAACAATATTCGGAGAGATGAATACCATTCATCCAATCCATGGTAATGATTTTATCGGAAGACCACTGCGGATAGTATTTTGGGAAAAGTAATTTTTGAATCGGTTGACAATCTAAGCGAATGCTTTCGCTTTGTGCGAGTTCGAGTTTATAATCGGTTTCTTCGGTTAATTTGTCTTCCACTTCTTGAAAATATTCATCGGAAGTTCCTTGCAAATTAAACATTCGAATCGCAATGGGTTTTACCATCGCAATATCCGAACTAATGCTTTCTCGGATGCCTGGATATTGGATTTTAACAGCTAAATTTTTATCGCCTTTTTTCGCTTTGTGTACCTGACCAATACTGGCCGCATTGATAGAATTGGGTGAAAATTCATCAAACAAATCTTCAGGATATTCGTTAAAATAATTTTTAAACGTTTTACGGACTAATGGCGCCGACAATGGGGGTACCGAAAATTGAGACAAGGAAAACTTCTCCACATACGATTGCGGCAAAAGATTTTTTTCCATGCTCAACATCTGTGCTACTTTCAAGGCGCTCCCTTTCAGTTCTTTTAATCCATCATAAATATCTGTAGCATTTTCTTCGTGTAATTTATCCTTTGTCAAACTTGGATTCACCACTTTCTCGCCATAATATTTGAGGTAATTGCCTCCTACTTTGACTCCTGTGGTTACTAATTTCGCCACACGATCCATTTTACTGGTAGGAATACTGTCTATTTTTTTCATTTTAATTTTTATAGGTAAATCCAGAACCCATTTTTTCTTTCCAAATAAATTTTGCGAAATCCACGATGCTTTCAATAGGCACATTATACACCATGTCAAAACTCGCTTTTACTGATTTTTCGATGTAAATGTCTGTTTTCTCAAAAGAGGCAGAAGTATCGTGCATCCAAAAACTAATAATTGACATAAATTGAAGCCAAGTCCCTTCATGAACCAATTTGTTTTGAATATTGGTAATTTTTTCGTTTTCTATCTTTAGTGGTGCTTCTAAAATTGTTTTAACAAAAGCTAAAAAATCTTGGCGCAACACTTTTAACTTGGTAATGTTTTTAAGAGGTAACTTCCCTTCTTCCAATAAAAATTTTACAAAACTTCTGTTGGCCGTAGCCATTTCCATAAAAGTAAAATAGAACCCAATTAGTTTTTGAGCACTGTCATACTGTGCATATTCTTTGTTCTCTTTTAACAGGTCTAAAGTGTAATAGAACATTTTTGAAAAATAATCGGATTCTAACTCTTCGAAAGACGCAAAATACTTGTAAAAATGCGTTTCTTCAAATCCGTTTTGCTTGCTAAATTCATAGATTGAATTCGGTTTTTTACCATGCGAAAGACAATAATCAGTATACCAAGTCACGATGTCTTCTTGTGTCGTTTCTTTCTTTTTTCGTTGCGTTGCCATATTATTCATTTTGTTCAACAAATTTACGTTATGTTTAAACAATAAAATATTTATTTAACGTAAAATTATAGCTTTCCGATTCGGGTTATTTGTTATTTTTGCTACAAATCGAGAGTTATGTCAATTGAAGTTACCCAGATCTCTAAAAGTTACGGCACCCAAAAAGCATTGGACAACATTTCTTTTACGGTCAACAAAGGTGAAATCGTAGGTTTTTTAGGTCCTAATGGCGCTGGAAAATCGACCTTAATGAAAATTCTAACGACCTATATCAGTGCTGATGAAGGGACTGCCAAAGTGAATGGATTTGATGTCAGCACTACTACTTTAGAGGTTCAAAAATCGGTAGGCTATTTACCCGAGCACAATCCGTTGTACTTGGACTTGTATGTGCTTGAATATTTGACTTTTAACGCTGATGTCTATAAAGTAGCCAAAACCCGTATTGAAGAAGTCATCGCGCTAACTGGCTTAACTCCGGAAAGTCATAAAAAAATAGGGCAATTATCGAAAGGCTACCGCCAACGTGTGGGATTGGCCACCGCTTTATTACACAATCCGGCTGTGTTGATTTTAGACGAACCTACTACCGGTTTAGACCCGAACCAGTTGGTGGAAATTCGCGATTTGATCAAAAATATTGGCAAGGACAAGACCGTTTTTCTATCGACGCACATTATGCAAGAAGTAGAAGCGATTTGTGACCGTGTGATTATCATCAACAAAGGAAAAATTGTAGCCGACAACAACATCGAAAACTTGGTACAAGAAATTACAGAACAAATCTTAGAAGTTGAATTTGATAAAACCATAACTCCCGAATTACTTTTGCAACTTCCGCATTTAAAATCGCATACTCAAAACGGTGCTACGTGGGAATTGGTTTTCACCACCGATGAGGATATGCGTTCTGTGGTTTTTGACTTTGCGCAAAGCAATGGTTTGAAAACACTACAACTCTCCTTGAAAAGTAAAAATTTGGAAAGTGTTTTTAGAGAAAAGACGAAGTAGTGGTTTGGATATATGAGTTGTGTGTCATTTTAGAACGTCCCCAAACTGACAGAAAAAATATGAAAATAAAAAAACACATTACATTACGGAACTGACAAACAAATTGAAGTAATGACGACTTTTCTAATCTATTGTTTGACAAACAAATTATAAATTATATGGTTTTCAAATTTTCGGCAATTATAAAATTTAAACAAGGTAAATGACAAAGAGAATATTTCTAATTGACAGTTTGGGTGCAATAATATCAGTCATTATTTTACTGATTATACCTCTATTTGAGAGACAATTCGGAATTTCTAGAAATCTGACTTTAATATTAATTCCATTACCTATAATATTTTCTATTTTTTCCTTTTTATCGTATAAGTTAGACAACGAAAATTGGAAAAAGCTATTGAAAATTATTGCGACAGCAAATTTATTCTATTGTTGTTTGACTTTATACTTAACATTGACAAATCTTGATTCACTTAAAAATTTAGGAATTACCTATTTTGTTGTTGAAATTTTTATTATAGTTTTACTTGCGTTGTTTGAACTAAAAATTGCTTATAAACGAAATGTATAAAAACGAACGCGCAAAAGCGGTTTCACGAAATGGCGAAAGAAAAATATGATAAATCATATTTTTCTTTCGCCATTAAATTTTATTTTAGTGGAAAATTAGTCCCGAAGTTAAACACTTCATAAAGCCGGTGGAACGATAATTAAAACACCTCTCCGGCTATCGCCTTAATATTCTCTGCTTTCCCCATTGAATAATAATGCAATACGGGAATTCCAGCTTTTACTAATTTCTTACTTTGGGCAATGCACCACTCGATCCCAATTTGTTTGACGGCTTCGTTGTCTTTGGCTTTGACTACTGCCATGATTAAATCATCGGGTAAATCGACTTTGAATCGGTGCGGAATCAAGTTCAATTGTTTTTTGGTGGCAATCGGTTTTAATCCCGGAATAATCGGCACGGTAATTCCTGCCGCTCGGCATTTGGCCACGTAATCAAAGAAACGTTGGTTGTCAAAAAACATTTGCGTAATGATATACTCGGCACCGTTTTTAATTTTTTGCTTCAAAAAGTGAATGTCGCTATCTACACTTGGCGCTTCCATATGTTTCTCGGGATAACCGGCAACCCCAATACAAAAATTGGTTTGGTTGGTATTTTGCAAGTCGGCATCAAGATAAATTCCGTTATTTAAATTACTGATTTGCGACACCAATTCGGATGCATACGCATGTCCTTCTTTATCTGGTTTGAAATAAATTTCGCTTTTCACCGCATCACCACGAAGTGCCACAACGTTGTCAATTCCAAGGAAATCCAAATCGATTAATAAATTTTCAGTATCTTCTTTGGTAAAACCACCACACAGAATATGCGGAATAGCATCAACATCATATTTGTTTTGAATTCCGGCGCAAATTCCGACCGTTCCCGGACGTTTTTTGACAATTTTCTTTTGCAACAAACCATTTTCCAACTCCTTGAATTCGTATTCCTCACGGTGGTACGTCACATCTATAAATGGTGGTTTGAATTCCATTAACGGATCAATTCCATCATAAATAGATTGGATATTTTGTCCTTTTAAAGGCGGTAAAATTTCGAAGGAAAACAAAGGTTTTCCGTTGGCGTTTTCGATATGTTGAGTTACTTTCATAAGAGCCTCCCCCGTCCCCTCCAAAGGAGGGGTGACTGAAGTGGGTAATCAGTTTTTCTGTTAATACATTTTATGACCTCTGTCTCCTCTCCTTTTGGGGAGGTTAGGAGGGGCTTATATTGGGAGCGAGCCATTTCGTGGCTTCTGCTATACTTATGTTTCTCCTTTTGGCGTAATTTTCTACTTGGTCTTGCTTTATTTTCCCCAATCCGAAATACTTACATTGTGGATTAGCAAAATAATAGCCCGAAACCGAGGAAGCCGGCCACATCGCCATACTTTCGGTTAGTTTAACTCCGATTTTTTCTTCTACTTGTAACAACTTCCAAATGGTTGGTTTTTCCAAATGATCGGGACACGCGGGATAACCTGGCGCAGGACGAATCCCTTTATAATTTTCTTTAATCAATTCTTCGTTGCTTAGATTCTCATCAGAAGCATAACCCCAAATTTCTTTACGGACTTTTAGGTGCAAATATTCGGCAAAGGCTTCTGCCAAACGATCACCTAAAGCCTTCACTAAAATGGAATTGTAATCGTCCAATTGTTTTTCAAATTCGATGGCTTTTTCTTCCACTCCAAAACCTGTCGACACGCAAAAACAGCCGATATAATCTTGTTTTCCAGATTCCTTTGGAGCAATAAAATCGGCCAAAGCAATGTTGGGAACACCTGCAGTTTTTTGGGATTGTTGACGTAAGGTTAGATGATGGATGATGGATGATGGATGACTCACCTCGATATCATCATCATTAACCGTATTCGCAGGAAAAATTCCGAGAATTCCTTTGGCAACAAACCACTTTTCGGAAATAATTTGCGAAAGCATTTTTTGAGCATCTTCAAATAAGGAAGTGGCTTGTTCTCCCACAACCTCATCGGTTAAAATGGCCGGATATTTCCCGTACAATTCCCACGATTGAAAAAACGGCGTCCAATCGATAAAATCCACCAATTCCGATAAATCCACTTCGATGGTTTTGGTTCCAATAAAATTAGGTTTCACCGGTTCGAAATTCTTCCAATCAATTTTGAATTTATTTTGACGTGCTTCGGCAATGGAAAGAAAATTCTTTTCTCGGCTTCGATTCAAATAGCCTTCACGTAACGTATCATATTCTTCTCGTAACGATTTCGAAAAAGCAGTTTTGGTTTCACTTTGCAATAAATTGGAAGCCACAGTAACTGCTCTCGACGCATCGTTGACATGTACGACCGTCGATTGGTATTCGGGTGCGATTTTCACAGCAGTATGCGCACGGGAAGTTGTAGCCCCACCAATCATCACTGGAATTTTGATGTTCAATTTATCCATTTCTTTCGCTAAATAGACCATTTCATCTAACGAAGGCGTAATCAAACCACTCAAACCAATAATATCGACGTTTTCTTTTACCGCCGTTTCGATAATTTTTTCAGGAGGCACCATCACTCCCAAATCGATAATTTCGAAATTATTACAGGCCAAGACCACCGACACAATATTTTTTCCGATATCGTGTACGTCCCCTTTTACGGTTGCCATTAAGACTTTACCGGCACTAGACGATTTTCCATCTTTTTGTGCTTCGATATAGGGCAACAAATAGGCCACGGCTTTTTTCATCACACGCGCCGATTTTACTACTTGCGGTAAGAACATTTTTCCGCTTCCGAATAAGTCACCCACTACATTCATTCCTGCCATCAAATTGATTTCGATGACTTCAATCGGTTTGGAAGCCAATTCACGGGCTTCTTCAATATCTATTTCGATAAACTCATCTATACCTTTAACCAAAGAATGTGTTAATCGCTCTTGTACCGAACCATTTCGCCATTCGGCAATTACTTTCTCATTCAGTTTGACATCGCCTTTAAAACTTTCGGCTAAATCTAATAAACGCTCCGTAGCATCGTCACGACGGTTTAATAAAACATCTTCCACATGTTCCAACAAAACAGGATCGATTTCGTCGTAAATTTCTAACATTTCGGGATTTACGATTCCCATAGTCATTCCGTTTTGGATGGCATGGTACAAAAAGGCCGAATGCATGGCTTCACGCACTTTATCGTTACCACGGAACGAAAACGATACGTTACTTACACCACCCGAAATGTTCGCATACGGCAGGTTTTCACGAATCCATTCGGTGGCTTTAAAAAAGTCGACAGCATTCAATTTATGTTCCTCCATTCCAGTTGCCACCGGAAATATATTCGGATCGAAAATGATATCTTCTGCAGGAAATCCTACTTGATCCACCAAAATATCATAGGAACGTTTGCAAATTTCAATACGACGTTCATAGGTATCTGCCTGACCCTTTTCATCAAATGCCATTACAATTACAGCCGCACCATAGCGTTTGATTAATTTGGCATGATGAATAAATGTGGCTTCCCCTTCCTTTAACGAAATCGAATTTACGACTCCTTTTCCTTGTATAACTTTCAGTCCCGCTTCGATGATTTCCCATTTCGAACTATCAATCATTACGGGAACTCGGGCAATATCGGGTTCGGCAGCAATCAGATTTAAGAATTTGGTCATGGCATACACCCCGTCCAACATTCCTTCGTCCATGTTGACATCAATGATTTGAGCTCCACCTTCGACTTGAGCTCGGGCAATATCTAAAGCTTCATCGTATTTTTCTTCTTTAATTAAACGAAGGAATTTACGCGAACCGGTCACATTGGTACGTTCACCGACGTTCACAAAAATAGACTCTTCGGTAACGAAAAGCGGTTCTAAACCCGAGAGCTGTAAATTAATTTTATTTGTTCTTGACATTTTTATTTTATTAGCCACGAATACACGAATTTTTAAGCAAAAACTTCTGCAACACGTGGTTTAAACTCTGCTGCAACTTCAGCAATTAGTTTGATGTGTTCTGGGGTGGTACCGCAGCACCCTCCAATAATATTGATTAAATTATCTTTTAGATAGTCGCGGATTAATTCCTGCATTTCCTCTGGAGTTTGGTCGTATTGTCCAAACGCATTGGGCAATCCCGCATTAGGATGGGCAGAAATATTCAATTGAGTATTGTGAGCTAATCGCTTCAAATAGGGCTTTAACTGATCAGCACCCAATGCGCAATTAAATCCGACACTCAATAATGGAATGTGTTGAATTGATATCAAAAAAGCTTCCACTGTTTGTCCTGACAAAGTTCTTCCGGAAGCATCCGTAATCGTACCAGAAACCATGACTGGTATATCGAGATTGCGTTCTTCTTTGACTTCTTCAATAGCGAACAAAGCAGCTTTAGCATTCAAGGTATCGAAAATCGTTTCTACCAAAAGTAAGTCACAACCACCATCGATTAACGCTTCTACTTGTTGGCGATACGCTACTTTCAAATCATCAAAAGTGACCGCACGAAAACCTGGGTCATTAACATCGGGTGACATTGATGCAGTTCTATTGGTAGGTCCGATGGAACCAGCAACAAAACGAGGCTTATCAGTAAATTCATCGGCAACTTCACGAGCAATTTTAGCCGATTGGAAATTGAGTTCGTAGACCAAATCTTCCATATGATAATCGGCCATACCAATAGTAGTTCCCGAAAACGTGTTCGTTTCCACAATATCGGCACCTGCTTGAAAATACAAACGATGTACTTCTTTTACGGCTTCGGGTTGCGTGATGGAAAGCAAATCGTTGTTCCCTTTTAACGGATGGGGAAAATCTCGAAAACGTTCGCCTCGAAAATCTTCTTCTTCAAATTTGTAACGTTGCAACATGGTCCCCATGGCTCCGTCGAGCACGAGAATACGTTTTTGAATTTCTTCTTGAATTTTTGACATATAATTTTAACTGCAAACCTCGCAAAGAGTTTTCGCAAGGCACGCTATGTTTTAATTTATTAAATACGTTATCAAGAAATTGGGGGAAATTTCCTTAAGTTATCTTTTTCCAAAAAATATCGGAATAGAATGTAGCACCTTCTACAAGAGTAGGGTTGCTAAGGTTTCACAGGGTCTATTCCCTCCACCTTTCGTGATAACAAACAATATGTTTATGAACAGGGCAAATGTATTACTAATTTTTTGAAATTGAAAATTTATCTGAAATCTACTTTATATTTATTAAATATCAATTTATTTTTCTGCAAAAAACAAATTATACAGTTTATAAATCTAATTTTTATCTACAATTCTTAAAATATCTCCGAAGACGCCACGCGCTGTTACCGACGCTCCGGCACCGGCACCTTGAATCACAATAGGACGTTCCCCGTAGGATTCAGTATAAATTTCAAAGATAGAATCGGAACCTTTTAATTGTCCCAGCGCCGAACTTTCGGGCACGGAAACCAATTTCACTTCTAAATTCCCTTTGTCTTGTTGTAAATCTCCCGACAATTCTCCTACATAACGCAGCACATTTCCTTGTTTTTGGGATAATTTGACCGTTTCGTAATAGCCATCTAATTTTTCTAAATTAGACAAAAACTCATCTGTTGAAATTTGCTGTAATGCTTCCGGAATTAGGTTTTGAATATTGATTTCCTCCAACTCATTCTGCAAATCCAATTCTCTTGCCAAAATCAATAATTTTCGAGCCACATCATTACCACATAAATCTTCCCGTGGATCCGGCTCGGTATATCCATTGGAAATAGCACCTTTCAACACTTCGCTAAAAGGCTTGTCTTCCACCGAAAAATGATTGAAAATAAAACTCAACGAACCAGAAAAAACACCTTTGATTTTTGTAATATTTTCACCCGAAAGATGCAATAATTTAATCGTATCAATTAGCGGCAAACCAGCACCCACATTCGTTTCGTATAAATAGTTCTTCTGATTTTTTTCTAAGGCATTTCTTAGCTTTTTATAGAAATCATAGCTCAAAGTATTGGCGACTTTATTGGAGGAAACCACATCAAAACCGTTCTCTATCAACTCGACATAATTCGTCACAAAATCTTTACTTGCCGTATTATCTACCGCGATTAAATTCTCCAAATGATTGTCATTGGCAAATTGAATAATATCCTGAATCGAATAGGAAAGCCCTTTTTCAGTAATTTCTGATTTCCAATTTTCGGTCAGTCCTTTCCTATTTAAAAGAATTTTTGTCGAATTTGCGATGGCAAAAACATTCAATTTCACTCCTTTTTTCTCTTCAATAGTTTTAGCCGAAGATAGAATTTGATCGATTAACGTTCCACCTACAGTACCATGACCGAAAATAGCAATATTGATTTTTTTGGACACTCCGAAAATTTCTCCGTGAATTACATTCAGCGCTCTTTTCAAATCCGGTTTTTTAATCACCAAACTTATGTTTCTGCCTGTACTTGTATTGTTGAACAAAATCGGAACAATTTTATTTCGGATTAAAGCCGTGTAAGGTTTGTGAAACGTACTCAAATCTTGCCCGATGATTGAAATCACCGAAATATTATCATCTACCGTAATTTTATTTACATCGCGAGTATAAAAATCGATTTCAAATTCTTTTTCCAAACCAATTAACGCATCAGAAGCTCTTTCGGTATTCACGACAATTCCGATTCCTCTTTCCGAAGAACCTTGTGAAATGATACTCACACTGATGCCGTTATCTGCCATCACTTTGAAAATTCGGGCATCGACGCCGGTTTTGCCCAGCAACCCTCTTCCTTCCAGATTAATCAAAGAAACATTATCTAAAATAGACAACGATTTGATTCCTTCATCCGTTTGTTCCGAAGTGATTAATGTACCGTGACTTTCGGGGTTGAACACATTTAAAATACGCAGCGGAATGTTTTTTTCCACTAGCGGAATAATCGTTTTGGCATGCAGAATATTGGCTCCAAAATTCGCCAACTCATTAGCTTCATTGAAGGATAATCGCTCTATTTTCTTGGCATCCGAAACCAAATCCGGATTCGCGGTGTAAATACCATCGACGTGAGTGAAATTCTGAAACTCTTCCGCATCTAGATAATTCGCCAATAACGAAGCCGTGTAATTGCTTCCGTTGCGCCCCAATGTGGTGGTTTCACCTTGTAAAGTAGAGGCAATAAATCCGGTTACGACAGAAATTCCGTCATAATTTTCAAATGCTTTAAGGATATTTTTCTCTGTTTCGGCATCGATAGGCTGTGCATTTCCGAAATTGCTATCGGTTTTTATCAATGCTCTGGCATCAACAAAACGAGCTTTCAATCCTTTTTCATTTAAAACCGAAGTCACATATTTTGCCGAAAGAATTTCACCAAAAGACACCACTTGATCTTTTATTTTTTCGCTGTAATCTCCTAAAAGCTTCACGCCTTCAAATAATTTTTCAAGGATGGTAAATTCAGACTCCAACAAATCGGCAGCAATATTTTCTGTCTGATACTTTTTAAATGCAGCTAAAGCGGCAACATAATTGTTGTTGTTTTTTGCTTCTTCCAATATATCCAGAAGTTGATCGGTCGCATTTCCTCTTGCGGAAACCACTACAGCGATTTTTTCTCCATCAAAATATTTCTTGGCAATAATGTTGATTACCTGATTGATGCCTGCACCGTTTGCGAGGGATTTTCCTCCAAATTTTAATATTTTCATACTTCTATCGTTTGTGTTGTGTTTTTAAATATGGGTTTTAGTAGTGTATTCAATTGTTCGTATTCGATTAAAAAAGCATCGTGGCCGTGAATGGAATCGATTTCTGAATATTTTATTTTAGTATTGATTTCTTTTAGTTTTTGATGCGTTTTTCGATTTTCATCTGGCGTAAAAAAATAATCGGTTGTGATGGCTATTTGATGGATTTCAGCTGTTGTTTCTTTGGCAAATTCGATCAAATTTTCTTCCGAAATAGCTTCACCAATCGTTTTTAATAAATGATTCATCAGCTTGTAAGCCGCTAACGAAAACCTATTTTCCAATTGAGTTCCGTGATGCAACAACCAGGATTCAACCTGAAATACCTCATCATTTTTTTCGGTATTGAATTTCACTTGTAAAGATTGTGGCGTTCTGTATAACAACATGGCGTGCAAACGAGCGTCGTGTATGGGCTGTCTTGAATTATTCAGAATTTGATCTTGCACTAAAACATTTCCAATGAGCCAATCGGTCGCTTTGTAATTGGTCGCAATAGGAATAATATGTTGAATTGCTTTCGGTTTTAAAAAGCCCATTTCCCAGGCGATTCCACCACCTAAACTTCCACCAATGACTGCAAAGAGTTCTTCAACTCCTATTTGTTTTAACCCTTCCCAAAAAAGAATGGCAATATCTTTTGTTGTGTACTCTTTATAATTTTCAATCAGATTTTCCTGAATCCCGTCAAAACCGTTTCCGGGTATATTAAAACAGATGATGGTAAATTTTTCGGTATCTATTACTTCATTTTCGCCAATCAGACTTTTCCACCAGCCTTTTTCACCAGCCACTTTGGAGTTTCCTGTCAGCGCATGATTCACCAAAACCACAGGAGCCGTTGCAATGGGTTGACCAAACACCTGATAGGTCAGCTCAACACCATCATTCACGGTTACCGACTGAAGGGCATCATTTTGGACTATGTTACACAAATCTTCCATACTCTTTTAAAAGACTGCCTTTGAAACTAATGCCAAAGACAGTCTTAACAAACAAAAAACAAATTTTTAAAATCTACTATTATGGCTATAAAAAAACCCCTGTTAGTAACAGAGGTTGTATTGAAATTTTATACTTAAAATTAGGCAATAGCATCCTCTGCGGCATACAGCCACATCATCATTGTCATATTGCAAAACATTGTTCTCATGTCATTTATTTACAGGGCAAATGTAGAATGTTTTTCTAATTAAAAAAATATTGTAGATTATTTTTCTAAATTTTGCTTGTTATTTTATTTATATTAGTTTATTTGTCTATTTAAATTTATTTCAAATTGAAATAATTCTAACATCGGTCCTTTTCACGTTAAAATATTTTTAGCAACATTCTTATACTGAAGACAATTACCAAGAAAGCCACTAAAAGTAAGGCTGTTTTTTGAGGCAACTTGCCTGACAATCTTGCTCCGATAGGTGCAGCGGCAGCACCTCCCAAAATCAATCCTAAAATAATATACCAATGACTTATTCCCAAGGCGGTAAAAAAAGTAACAGATGCCGCGAGTGTGACAAAAAATTCGGCTAAACTTACCGTCCCAATCACATAGTTGGATTTTCTTCCTTTGGATAGTAACGTTGACGTCACAATAGGTCCCCAACCGCCACCGCCGAAAGCATCGAAAAAACCTCCTGAGAAACCAAGAAAGCCAGTGTTTTTCAGTTTTTTCTTTTCGATTTTCTTTCTGAAAGCCAAAATAACCAAACGTATTCCAATCAATAAGGTATAACTTGCCAAGATTCCATAGGTAATGGCTTCGAATTTATTACCGAGATAAATCAGCAATAAAGCCCCTGCCACCGCACCAACGACACCTGGAATGGCAATCCAGAAAAACAACTTCTTGTTGACATTTCCGAATTTATAATGCGAAAAACCGCTGATTCCGCTGGAAAACATTTCGGCAGTGTGAATACTTCCACTGATGGCCGGCAATTTGATTCCGAGTAACATCATGCTCGTAGAACACGTCACTCCATAGCCCAAACCTAAAGCGCCATCAACTAATTGCGCAAAAAAACCAACCAAAAGCATTCCGAAGAAAACACTAGGAATTTGCTGAAAATAAGAACTCGCTTCATCAAAGGTAATAAACTTAGAAAGTCCAAAACCGATAAAGAAAACCATGAACAAAAGCGTAATTTCAAAGACCAATTTCTGGTATTTTTTAGCGGCTGTTTTTTCTCTTTTTTTAGAAGAAAGACTTGCTGTTGCTTTGTTTAAATCAGCTAATTTTTGACCAAAATCACCTTTATGTTCCCTTCTGTACTGATTTAACTGATCAATACTTTTATCAATTCCATCCGGGATGACATCGGTAAAATATTCCCGCATTCTTTTGGCTAAAACCGGCGATTTCCCATTGGTTGATATGGCAATTTTCAAGCTGCCTTTATTCACAATTGACCCTAAGTAAAAATCACATAAATCAGGCTGATCGGCAGCGTTGACTTTGATTCCTTCGGCTTTGGCCAATTCCCTGATTCTAGCATTTAGAATAGGTACATCGGTTGCGATAATGACAAAATCCTTTTCTAAAACATCTGTGCTCTCGAACGGTCTTTCCAAAAGCACTACATTATTGTTTTGAGCACCAATTTCAATCACTTTCGGATGAAAATAGGTCGCCACCAACGTAATTCGAATAGTAGGATTTTGTCGTAATAAGGTTTCGGTTTTTTCCAAACCCACATTGCCTCCGCCTACAATTAAAAAATGAGCCGTTTCTGTTTTTAAAAAAACTGGGAAAAGTGTATTAGTCATTGTTTTTCTTTTTTAAATCGATGGTGTGAAATAGTGAGAATCGTAAAATATCTCTATTGTAAAAATCAACACCTGTCTTTTGTTGTTGAAACCAGTTCATATAACCCATTTCTACTGCATAGGAATCATTTAATTTATAATGCAACCCGAGATAGATTCTGTTTTGATCGAAATTGTTTTTAACCACTTTTTTTCCGATATTAAACATTATTTCATCTTTCAGTTTAAGACTCAACTTTTCTTTTTCTTCTTTTTTCCAAAGTGGAAAATCAAACCCTAACTGGTATCTCAATCGGAAATTTGAAAACCGAAAACCGCCTGATAACTGATTATTTTCCACATCATGAAAAAATCGGGCCTCCGCTTTATAGCGATGCGTTATCGTTAAAAAATCTAGCTTCTGTTTACTATTGAATCCGATATCGGGGCGCAATTCGGGAACTGTTAGATTGTTTTCTGATTCAGGATTATTTGGATTTTGCAAAAACAGCGTCAATCCGCCCGAAGCACTCCAATTTGCTGCTAATTTTCGTTCCAAATTCGATCGAAAAACCAACTGGTGTTGGGCCGTTGGATTGTAAAACTGACGCTCTTGAATTTCGCTTAACAACGACCAATTTTCATTAAATTTTACTATGTTGTAATAGCCGTACCAAATCAACTGCTGATGTTCTACTTTTTTTTTGTGCCGAAAGAAATTTTGGAAACAAGAAAAAAGCCACTAAAACAATTCTTCTCATTACTGTAAAATTGCGCGGTAAGCGTAGTCACCAAATGTTTCTTTTTCGAACTTTTCGTTGACATATCTTCCTAATAAAACATCTATTTCTTCTAAAATCTGGGATTCTGTTTGTTTTTCCTTGTAGATTTTATTCAGTCTTTCTCCGAAACGATCACCACCCAACATGAAATTATATTGTTCGGGACCGGTACCTACAAAACCTAATTCGGCCACATACGGACGGCCACATCCATTTGGACAGCCCGTCATACGAATGGTAATTTCATCGTTTGTTAAACTGTATTTTTCCAACAATGGCTCTATTTTCGTCACCAATTCTGGCAAATAACGTTGTGCTTCTGCCAAGGCTAACGGACAAGTCGGCAAGGCCACACACGCCATCGAATTTTGACGCAATGCGCTCACTTGTTTTTCGATATTATGTTCCTTCAATAAAGTTTCCACTTTTGCCTTATCGCTTTCCTTAATTTCTCCCAAAATCAGGTTTTGATTTCCTGAGAATATGAAATTACTGATATTCAATAGCGCCAATTCGTACAAAAACTGTTTCTGCTGCGGCTGTACCACTCCGTGTTCGACAAACAAAGTATAAAACCATTTTCCTTGATGGTTTTGCTCCCAACCAAAACGGTCGCTTCTTTCGGTGAACTTGTAAGGTCTTTCTGGCTCCAGTTCGAATCCGATTCGGTTTTCCAACTCTTTTTTGAAACCTTCTACCGTTAATTTATCGACTGTATATTTCAAACGTGATAATTTTCTGTCGACACGATTTCCAAAGTCACGTTGCACTGTTAAAATTTCATATACTGCTTTTAATGTTTTTTCTTCCGTATCGGTAAATCCGATGATACTTCCCAATCGCGAATACGTATTTGGGTTACCGTGAGTCGTTGCCAATCCGCCGCCAATAGCAATATTGAATCCTTTAAGCTCATCATTTTCAAGAATCGCAATCAGTCCGATATCATTGGTAAACACATCCACATCATTACTTGGCGGAATCGCGATACCGATTTTGAATTTCCTTGGCAGATATCGATCTTCATACAACGGATCAGCTTCGGAAGAACGTTCGTAAATCTTTTCTCCATCAATAAACACTTCATAATACGATTGCGTTTTAGGCAAAAGCAAGGTTGAAATTTTATCGGCATATTCATAAATCTGCTGATGAATAGGCGAAATTTGAGGATGCGAACTCACAATCACATTCCGATTCACGTCCCCACACGCCGCAATCGAATCCAGTTTAGCGGTATTGAAAGCCTGAATTGTTGGTCGCAATTGATGTTTCAACAAGCCGTGTAATTGCACCGTTTGTCGGGTTGTGATTTTTAACGTTCCTGTTCCGTATTGTTCTGAAATTTCGTGTGTGGCCAACCATTGATCAGCATTAATTACGCCACCTGGAATTCGCAAACGAATCATAAACGAATACAGTTTGTCTAATTTTTTTGCCGCTCTTTCGGCGCGACGATCACGGTCGTCTTGCACGTACATTCCGTGGAACTTCACCAACGTTTCATCATCCGGACGTACATTTCCGGTGTGGTTATCTACATCGATACTTTCCTTTAAAGTCCCTCTAAGACCATCACTTTTGGTCTTGATATATTCTACTGCTGATAATTTTTCGCTCATTTTATTTTTAGCTTTCAGCTATTAGCATTTAGCTATTAGCTTAATTATTAATATACATCCTTCTGATACTTTCCTTGATTTTCGAGTGCTTCTAAAACTTCTTTTGCTTGGGCTGTTGAAATATTTCGTTGTTGAGCAATGACTTCAACAATTGTATTTTCAACATCTTTGCTCATTGGATCTTTTTGACCGCAGATGTAAATACTTGCGCCGTTTTCCAGCCATGCATTAAACTCGGTGGCGTTTTCTTTGATGCGGTCCTGAACATAAATTTTACGCTCCTGATCTCTTGAAAAAGCCGTACTCAATTTGGTTAACACACCTGTTGAAAGCCATTCCTGAATTTCGGTTTGGTAGTAAAAATCTAAAGCAAAATGCTGTTCACCAAAAAACAACCAATTTTTACCTTCGGCACCTGCTGTGTCGCGCTGCGCCAAGAAACTTCTAAAAGGTGCAATACCGGTTCCGGGACCAATCAGAATTATATCCGTTTCATCAGAAGGCAATCGGAAATTGTTGTTTTTGTGGATATAGAAATCATAATCGGCATCCAAAGGATAATCCGCCAAAAACTGAGAAGTCAAACCGGTTTTTACGGCTTCACCTACTTTAAATTCATTCAAATTTACCGTGAGATGCACTTGTCCGTCGTGTGCTTCTGAAGCAGATGAAATAGAATACAACCTTGGTGCGATGGGATGTAATAAAGCTACAACTTCATTAAAAGTACCTTTTTTAGGGTGGTATTTTTGAATCACATCCACCAAATCGGCTTTTTCTTCTTTGATTTCAATTTCGAATACTTCTTCTAAAGATTCTAATGATTTTTTAGACAATCCGCGAACATTTTTATCTTTCAATTCTGAAAAATCAGTTTGACCAAAATGAGCCGCTATTGTTGTCAATTCGCTTTCGTTATTTTTCGGAATCAACCCTAAAGCATCTCCCGGTTCATATATTACTTCTTCGTTTGGCGTAATTTCGATATGGTAGGTTTCTTTGTTGGAACCTCTGTCATTCAAGACGATTTTATGACTGATTTGTCCTGTAAAATTTTGCTTGTGCGAAGTACTTGCCACAGTCTTTTTTGCTTCAGAAGAAACAGTTGTACCTGAAGTACTAAAAGTATTTTGCAAGTCACTTTCCCATATCGAAATTAAACTCGCATAATCTACATCGGCTTTCACCAACGGCAACAAACGTTTTGCGCCCTTATCGGCTAAAACTTCATCTAACAACACTCCCGCATTACAGAACAATGGATAAGAGGAATCGCCTAAGCCAAAAACGGCAAACGATATTTTATCTAAATTCCCCTCAAATGCTTTTAACGCCTCGTAAAAACCGACGGCATTTTGCGGAAATTCGCCTTCGCCTTGCGTGCTTACAACAAATAAAACCAGCGTTTCTTTTTGCAGTTTAGCCAAATCGAATTGTGCGACATCGACACTTTTTGCCTGAATTTTATTTTTCTTGAAAGTCGCCTGAATTTGTGATGCTACTTTTTTAGAATTTCCTGTTTCCGTACCATACACAATTAACGGTTTTACTGCTACTGCGGGGACATTATTTTGAATGGCAGGCACATTCGTTTTGATTCCGAAATTCCCGGCTAAATATCCTGCCAAATATCCTTTGGTGTAGATAAGTTCTTCATTGGTGGCGTTTTGCACCAATTGTTCCAATAAATTATGTTTTGTTTCAGATAGCATTTTGATATATTGTTTTATGATTATCGAAGTAAGATTCTGTTGTATTTTTTTCTGTAAACCACTGAAACTGATGGTGTAGATTGACTACTTTTCCGATAATCAGCAGTGTGGGTACGTATTCAAATTCAGGTAATGCTGCGTTTTGAATTTCTTCAAAAGAAAATACTCTTGTTTTTTGATCAGGAGTCGTTGCTTGTTGTACCACTGCAATGCTCTTTTGCAAATCAATTCCATGATGAAGCAGTTGTTGACTCAACGTATTCAACCTTTGACCGCTCATATAAAAAACCAACGTATCTTCGGTAGTTGCCCAATCGTTCCACTGATTTGGAGCCACAGTATTCAAATCATACAAAGTCAAAAAACGCACCCCTCTTGAATGTTCTCTTGCCGTTAAAGGAATTCCCGTGTAGGCAGCAGCCCCAAAAGCAGCCGAAATCCCTGGAATAATTTCATACGGAATGTTATTTTCAACCAATACCTGTAACTCATCCAAAACATTGGAAAACAACGTAGCATCGCCGCCTTTTAATCGGAGTACCAATTTCCCTTGTTGGGCGAAAAGCACAATCAATTCGTTAATATCCTGCTGAGGCGTCCAGATTCCTTTAGAACACTGTTTCCCTACGTAGATTATTTCGGCATCTTTACGAGCATATTTTTCAATAAGTTGAGGCGAAACCAATCGGTCGGTCAAGACCACATCTGCTTTTTGCAGGTATTTCAAAGCTTTGAGACTGATAAGATCGGGATCACCCGGACCTGCCCCCGCTAAGATTACTTTTCCTATATTTTTTATACTTCTTTCCATTGTTTTAGGTATGAGTTGTCCCTGTCGGGTCAGTTTTGACTCGATTGAGAGTTACACTTGACAGGTTTTCGAAACCTGTCAGGTAATGTCGTTATGTTTTATTGATTAGAACAGTCCTTCTATCGAAAGGTAACGTTCTCCAGTGTCATAATTGAACGTTAAAATTCTGGCATCTTCCGGTAATGTTGCCGCTTTTTTAGCTACTGCTGCTAATGAGGCTCCTGTCGAAATCCCTACCAAGATTCCTTCTTTTTTAGCCACGGCTCTAGCATACTCAAAAGCTTCGTCTTTACTCACCTGAATTACCTCATCGATTAAATTTCCTTGGTAAATTTCGGGTATAAAACCAGCTCCAATCCCTTGAATTGGGTGTGGAGACGGAGCACCACCACTTAAAACCGGTGATAATTCCGGTTCTACCGCTATCACTTTCAGATTGGGAAATTTTTCTTTTACAACGGAAGCCACACCCGTGATATGTCCGCCTGTACCTACACCGGTAATGATATAATCCAATCCTTCTGGGAAATCAGCCAAAATTTCCTGAGCCGTTGTTCGTTGGTGTACTTCCACATTCGCTGGATTGGCAAATTGAGAGGGCGACCAAGCATTTGGTGTTTGATTGACCAATTCGTTAGCGCGCTCAATCGCTCCTTTCATTCCTTTTTCGCGAGGTGTTAAGTCAAATTCGGCGCCGTAAATCTCCATCAATTTTCTACGTTCTACACTCATTGATTCCGGCATTACCAAAACCACTTTGTATCCTTTCACCGCTGCTACCAAAGCCAGACCGATTCCAGTATTTCCAGAAGTTGGTTCGATAATCACACTTTCCGGTGTTAAAATTCCTTTGGCTTCGGCATCTTCAATCATGGCTAGTGCAATTCGGTCTTTGATACTGTTTCCAGGATTATTTCGTTCTAGTTTTAAAAAAACATTTTTGTTTTCGTACAAGTTGTTGATTCTGACAACCGGGGTATTCCCTATGGTTTCTAAAATTGTATTTGCTTTCATTTCGCTATGTGTTTATTTGTTATTTACTTCGTCAGTTCGCTGACGCTCGTGTGTGCTCAATGCTGTCGCCTTTGCTTCGCCAATTCGCAATAGCTCGGGTCAGGCTCGAGTCATTTTTTTTATTTATTTTTAATTGTGTTGTTTCTAATTTTTGTTAAATCACGTAATTCAAAGGTTCCGGGAATTCGCTTTTTTTCTTGATTTCGATTTCACTTTTATGATATACCAAGGAATCTTGTGGCACCGAATGTGTCAACCATACATTTCCTCCTATTATTGAATTTTCACCAATTGTTGTATTTCCACCCAAAATGGTCGCATTGGCATAAATCGTGACATTATTTTCAATCGTTGGATGACGTTTTTCGGAAGCACTATCTTTCGAAACCGACAAAGCACCTAATGTTACCCCTTGGTAAATTTTTACATTATTACCAATTTTTGAAGTCTCTCCGATTACAATTCCGGTACCGTGGTCTATGAAAAAATTTTCTCCTATTTCTGCTCCCGGATGAATGTCTATTCCTGTTTTGCTATGCACATATTCGGTAATAATTCGAGGCATGACTGGCACGTTTAATTTCCAAAATACATTGGCAATACGGTACGCCGTAATGGCAAAAAACCCTGGATATGCTATTAATACTTCTTCTTTTGATTTGGCCGCCGGATCAAAATTGAGTAGGGTATCCAAATCATTATCCAATACATAATGCAATTGCTCAATTTGTTCGAAAAAATAATTGGCATACACTACTATTTGATTGGTGTCTTCCACCGTTTTGGCCAAAATATCCTGAAGTTTGATTTGGAGTACTTTTTCTTTATTCTGAAAAAATCGATAATTGTTATACTCCTGATTGATATCAAACAACCAATTGATCAATTCGTCAACCCATTCTTCAACTTTGTTTTTGTTGATTGGATTTCTGGCTCTTTCCTGATTTTTTAAGTAAATTGAATAGCTCATATTACAAAAACATTAAAGCTCCTACTGTATTATAACTTGTTTCATCTATTAAAACCGCGTTCCCTGATTTTGAATTTTTATCAAAAGCATCATAAAACAACGACTGATTGGTTTTCAGGGTTACCTGTGCGATATCATTTAACTGAATCGAATCTCCTTCGGTAAACTGCCATTGGTTGATATTCCATTTACGGTTAACCTCCTGCACTTTTACTCTAACATTTTTAAAACGGTGTTGTAATAAATAGGTTTTTCCTACCTGTAACGAAGCGTTGTCTAACCAAGAAACCCATGTGGTGATTTGGTTGGATTCAACCGGCAACTGATGACTAAGCACTACCGTATCGCCACGACTGATGTCGATGTTGTTCTCAAAATGAAACACCACGTTATCACCAGCCACCACCTGATTTACTTCTTGTTGGTTTCTTTCGATTTTAACTATAGTTGACTCTATGCGGGCCGGCAAAATCGTTACTTTATCGCCTACCTGATAACTTCCGCTCAATACAGGTCCCGCATAACCACGATAGTCATGATTCGCTTCATCTTTTGGTCGGATTACCCATTGCACCTGAAAACGCGATTCTAGTTCTTGAGTCGATTTTATTTCAACTGCCTCTAACGTTTCCAATAAAGCTTTTCCGTTGTACCAAGGTGTATTTTCCGATTTTCGAACAATATTATCTCCAACCAGTGCGCTTACTGGAATGTAGATTATCTCATCGTAGTTCAATTCACTTTTGATTTTCTCGAAATCAGCTTGAATATCATTGAATGTTGCTTCCGAATAATTCAGTAAGTCAATTTTATTCACGGCAATAATGGCTTTTTTGATTCCCATCAACGAACCTACACTGGCGTGACGTTTGGTTTGTTCGGTAATCCCTTTTCTAGCATCGACTAAAATGATAATCAAATCCGAATTGGAAGCACCGGTAATCATGTTTCTGGTGTATTGTTCATGTCCGGGAGCATCGGCAATAATGAATTTTCTGTTTTTTGTCGAGAAATATTTATAGGCTACATCGATGGTAATTCCTTGTTCGCGTTCTGCTCTTAATCCGTCTGTGATTAAAGACAAATCGATATCAACTCCTTCTTGTTTGGTTTGTTTTTGCAAAACTCCTAACTGGTCGGTGTGTATGCTATCGGAATCGTAAAGTAATCGTCCGATCAAGGTACTTTTACCATCGTCTACGTTTCCTGCTGTTATAAATCGTAATGTGTTCATTGTTTTATGTCTTAAAGTTTTAAAGTCGAATGTCGAAAGTCCTTCAACTACCTTCTTTTCTCTTAAAAATATCCTTGTTTTTTTCGGTCTTCCATGGCGGCTTCAGAAAGCTGATCGTCTAAACGTGTTTGGCCTCTTTCGCTGATTCTGGTTTGGATAATATCTTCAATAATATCTTGAATGGTCGTCGCTTCCGAAGGAACTGCGGCGGTACAGGTCATATCTCCTACTGTCCTGTAGCGTACTTTTTCAACCACTACTTCATCACCTTCCTGCGGTTGGATAAATTGCGAGGTAGCTACCAGTTTGTCCTGATGTACGATACATTCTCTATTGTGGGCGAAGTACAGACTCGGCAATTCAATGTTGTATTTCTGAATGTAATTCCACACATCTAATTCGGTCCAATTGCTAATTGGAAATACCCGTACATTATGTCCTTTTTGCACTTTTCCGTTTAAGATATCCCATAATTCAGGTCGTTGCAGTTTGGGATCCCAAGCACCAAAATCATCACGTACTGAAAAAATACGTTCTTTGGCTCTGGCTTTTTCTTCATCGCGACGGGCACCACCAATGCAGGCATCAAATTCATTTTCCTGAATGGTATCCAACAAAGTATACGTCTGCAATGCGTTACGTGATGGAAATTTCCCTGCGGTTTCTTTTAAATTGTATTTTTTGATGCTGTCTTCTACATTACCCACGATTAGTTTTTCGCCGATTTCATTCACCAGTTGATCTCGGAATGCGATGGCTTCCGGAAAATTATGTCCGGTGTCGATATGTACCAACGGAAATGGAAATTTCCCAGGTCGGAAGGCTTTCAATGCTAAATGCACCAGTACGATTGAATCTTTTCCGCCTGAAAACAACAAGGCTGGTTTTTCAAACTGTGCTGCCGTTTCGCGAAGGATATAAATGGCTTCGTTTTCTAATTGTTCTAAATAATTATTTGATGTTGACATATGTTTTTTGTTTTTTTTAACCGCAAAGAGCGCAAGGTCATTCGGCAAGTTCATGATGACATGCGCAAAGCACGCTATTCAAATCTTTTCTGTTTTCTATTTTTTTATTGATGTAACCCACATTCTTTTTTGGATTGGTCTTCCCACCACCAGCGTCCGGCTCTGAAATCTTCTCCGATTTTAACCGCTCTTGTACAAGGCGCGCAACCAATACTGATGAAATTTTGATCGTGCAGCGTATTGTAAGGCACTCCTTTTTGTTTTAAATACTGTACTACTTCGTCTGTCGTCCAGTGCAGCAAGGGATTGTATTTGTACAGTTGATTTTGCTCATCCCATTGGATTATTTCCAAACCGTTGCGGTTATCCGACTGCTCAGCTCTTAAACCCGTGATCCATATTTTTGCACCTTTTAGTGCTTTTTGTAACGGAACCACTTTCCTAATGTGACAGCATTCTTTTCTAAGATTTACCGAATTGTAAAACCCGTTGATTCCGTTTTTGTTTACATAGGCTTCCAAATTATCAGTATCCGGATAATACACTCTTATAGGCTGATTGTATTGCAACAATGTTTTATCCCAAACGGCATAGGTTTCTGGAAACAACCTTCCCGTATCCAGTGTAAAAGTTTCAATATTTTTTAATGGCTGACTGAAAATGGCATGGCTGACGACCTGATCTTCGATACCGAAACTGGTGGAAAAAACGATTTTATCATCTGTATTTTCTGACAGAAAACGCAATCCTTCTTCCAGATTTTCTATTTGTGCTAATTGATTTAAAAAATTACTGTTCATTTGTTTTTGTTTGTTGTTTTAAAATAAAAAAGTCCTTTTGGAACTATTACCAAAAGGACTTTACAGTTTGAACATAACTAGATTAAGTCTTCCTATACGGCAATAGTTGGCTGGAGCACTTACAGCACTTGCAACAACAGTTTGACATTTTATTTAGATTTATTTTTGACATTATTATTTAACTGGTATTTGAGTTTTTTAAACAAAAAACCTCTGCTTTAGGCAGAGGTTTTAGATATGTATTGTCAGCTATTTTATACAATACAGTCCTCCGCGGAAGTCTTCCACATAAAACAACAAGTATTGCAAATAGTCTGATTCATTTCTCTTTATTTAACACTGCAAATGTAGATTAATTTTCTTTAATTCCAAATTTCAAAGATTATTTGTCTAAATTTTATTTGTTTTTGATTTTATTATAGATTTTTATTCGTTATTGTGAATTTTTAACAGAAGATTAATTTACAAAAAAGCCGTATTACCCTTCTTTCACCAATCTTCGAAAACCGAATCAAAAGATCTTATAATAGCTTCAATGTTTTCAACTCCCACAGAAACCCTTAAAATATTAGGATTCATTCCTTTTTCGTTTAATATTTTGATACCTTCTTCGGTCTTTGTCAAATCATAATGCGCTAGATACACATAAGGCATTACCAAAGTAAATTCCGTTCCTAAACTTGGTCCTTTGGCCACTTTCAGCGAATCATAATATGGCGCAATATCATCTTCCAATTCTAAAGTCAATAATCCAGGAATGACTCCCGATTTATTCAGTTTTTTATAATTTCCGACCGAAGTATTTTCCAAAACGCTCCACACTTTTTTAATTCCTTTTTTCTGAGAAAGCAACTCAATTAATCGCTTGGTATTTTCAGAAGATTGCAACACCCTTTTTTCATACGCTGCAATTTCAAAACCCAATCGGTTAGCATCACCTTCATAAGGAGGCACTACAAAATCATCAAAAAACTCCGGAGAAATTCCTGAAGATTCCGAAATAATAATGGCTCCCATCAATACATCTCCTTTTCCACAAGCAAATTTCGACAAACTCTCCACCGCCACATCACAATATTGCAACACTGGCGCATTAAAAGGCATTATCAAAGTAGCATCTAGCACCAATTTTACTTGGTATTTTTGGCAAATAGCATACAACGTAATAATATCAACACATTGAATTTTAGGATTGGAAACTACTTCCGTAATAACAACCGACACTTCTGAATGATTATCCTTCAGCCAGTTTTCTAATTGTTGCAGATCATGGACTTTTAATTGCAAATGGGTTTGTCCGCTTCTTTTTTGAATGACTTCCATCGTATCAACATACAACCAACCCAACTGAACAATCGTATTTTTCTCTTTTGATTTTTCAATAGCAACCAACGCTTCGCAAACTGCAAAAAAAGCATTTGCTCCGGAATTCGTCAGAATGACATTTTCAGATTTTGCTTTATACGCTTCAGACAAAACCAACACAACAGCATTGTATGCATCGGATTCTAATTTTTCTTCTGCAAAAATATTTTCCAAAAGCCCAAACTCGAACAACGTAGCTTCCGCTTGACGCGAACTGATAATCAATCCGGCGTTTCGGATATAATCTTTAATGGGTTGGATTTTCGAATCGTTTTGATGCAGCAATACGAAAATATTTCCGTTCAACTCCACATAATCCAATTGATCCTTAATCAGATAAGTCAGCACTTCATACGCTTTCAACGAAGTAATAGGAAGCAGAACTACATCTTGAGCAATTTCGAAACGACTTGTCACATACTCCACCAACTTTTGTACCAATTGATTTCTGAAAAACCTTGGATAACCTGATTTCATTTTCCCAACCACCGCAATATCCCCTTCTTCATAACCAACCACATCGGCAAGTGTTGGCAAACTCACCGAAACCGCATGCGGATTATTGAACGGAATCGATTCACCACACGGGATATGACACAAATAATCACTCATTAATTACACATTTTAAAACCACCGATGCAATTGCCTGTTTCAAATCTTGAATAAGATCATCTGTATCTTCCAAGCCCACAGAAATTCGCACAGTCGCTTTTGTTAATCCAATTTTCTTCAAATCTTCTTCCGAATACGTAGCATGACTCATTCTTGCCGGAATTTCCACACGAGAATCCGCCGTTCCGAAGGATACCTTTTCTCCAAATAATTTGGTGTTTTTGATTACTGCTTCAGCCAATTCTTGATTTTCAAATTGTACTGTTAACACCGAAGGCACAATTTTCATTTGTTTTTTCACCAACTCATATTGCGGATGCGACGGCAAACCTGGGAATTTTACCTCAATTACTTCGGGGATTTCTAATAGCGATTGGGCTAAATGCAAGGCGCTTTGTTCCTGTGTTTTCATTCGGTACACCAATGTTGGCAGGCCTAATGACACTAAAAAAACATCAAACGGACTTTGGGCTCTTCCCTGTGCATTAGAGAAATATTGTAATTTTTCGGCCCATTCGGGAGATTTCGCAATAATAGCACCCGCCACCACACTGCCATGTCCGGAAATAAATTTAGTAGCCGAAAACAAAGAGAAGTCTGCCCCCAAATCTAAGGGTCGTTGCGAAGCAAATGTCGCCATGCTGTTATCAACCGCAAACAAGGAATTATACTTTTTCACTTTTTTGGCTATGCTTTCCAAATCAATGATTTTTAATCCGGGGTTGGTGGGCGATTCACACAATACCAATCGAATACTATTGTTTTTCAGAATTTCCTCCACTTCATTTTCTTCGGTGAAATCGGCATAAAACGTTTTGATATTATTTTTTTCAAAAAGCACATTCAGTAAACGATACGTTCCTCCGTAGCAATCTTTTTCGACTAAAACCGCATCACCCGATTGCAAAACGGTTTCAAACAATAAAGAAATCGCCGCAATTCCTGTATTGGTACAAACACCTCCCGAACCATTTTCTGCCAGTGTAAAAATTTCCTCCAATGCATTACGAGTAGGATTATCGGTTCGGGAATAATCATAGACTTTATCGCAACCCAATTGTCGTTTTAAATCGAATGTTGCTGTATTATAAATAGGAAGATGCGTTGCTCCGTAAGCATCTATCGTGTTACAGTGTTGCGTAATATTGGCTAATAATGTTTCCAGTTGCATTTTAAGATTGTTTAGGTGTTGTAAAAAAAAACCTCTGCAAAAGCAGAGGTGACTTGTATTGTATATTAGTTTATACAATAGCGTCCTCTGCGGAATTCCTCCACATCATCATGAACGCCATCATATTTTTTAATGTATTTTTCATTATTCTTATTTCGACAAGGCAAAATTAGAAATATTTTCTTTTAAAAAAACATTACTAGATTATTTTTCTTTTTTTTGTTATTTATTTTGATTTCATATGATTTTTATTCTGAATAAAATATTTTTAATAAAATTTAAATCTTTAAAAAGAGTAATTCACCGACTTAAATTTCAATGTGTTATAAAAATTTAAGTTAATATTGATTTACAATTCAATTTCCTTTTATACATTTGCAATCGAAATCGAGAGGAAAAATTTGAACTGATTGCAACCTCATTAAAAAAATGCTAAAGCAGTAATTACTACTCTTTAGGCAATCCCTGCAATTATTTCCTCGCTTAATTAAATTTAAAATTAAATTTTATGGCTTATTTATTTACGTCAGAATCAGTGAGTGAAGGACATCCAGACAAAGTGGCTGATCAAATTAGTGATGCATTAATCGATAACTTTTTGGCATTTGATGCAGACTCAAAAGTAGCATGTGAAACTTTGGTAACTACAGGTCAGGTGATTCTTGCTGGCGAAGTAAAATCAAAAACATACTTAGACGTTCAACAAATTGCACGTGAGGTAATCCGAAAAATTGGATATACTAAAAGTGAATACATGTTTGAAGCGGATTCTTGTGGCGTTTTATCGGCTATTCACGAGCAATCTCAAGATATTAACCAAGGAGTTGATAGAGCAAGTAAAGAAGAGCAAGGAGCTGGCGACCAAGGAATGATGTTTGGTTATGCTACCAATGAAACGGAAAATTATATGCCACTAGCATTAGACTTGTCTCACGCAATTTTGATTGAATTGGCCAACTTAAGAAGGGAAAACAACGAGATCAAATATTTACGTCCAGATGCCAAATCGCAAGTAACTTTAGAATATTCAGACGACAACAAACCTGTTAGAATAGATGCTATTGTCGTATCAACACAACACGATGATTTCGGTCCGGAAGCAGAAATGTTAGCTAAAATCAAGAAAGACATTATTGAAATTTTGATTCCAAGAGTGAAAGCAAAATACCCACAATACGCGCACTTATTTAACGACAATATTACTTACCACATCAACCCTACTGGAAAATTCGTAATTGGAGGTCCACACGGAGATACTGGATTAACAGGAAGAAAAATTATTGTAGATACGTATGGAGGAAAAGGAGCTCACGGTGGTGGTGCTTTCTCTGGAAAAGACCCATCAAAAGTAGACCGTTCGGCCGCTTATGCAACGCGTCATATTGCCAAAAACTTAGTGGCTGCCGGGTTATGTGATGAAGTTTTAGTACAAGTTTCCTATGCGATTGGAGTGGCAAAACCAACTTCAATCAATGTAGTAACTTATGGCACTTCAAAAGTAAATTTAACGGATGGAGAAATCAGTAAAGTAGTAGAGAATGTATTTGATATGCGTCCGTACTTTATCGAACAACGTTTAAAATTGAGAAACCCGATATACAGTGAAACCGCTGCATACGGCCACATGGGTAGAAAACCTGAAACCGTAACCAAAACGTTCCAATTACCAAATGGCTCACCAAAAACGGTTGAAGTTGAATTATTCACTTGGGAAAAATTAGACTTCGTAGACAAAGTAAAAGCGGCTTTCGGAATTTAATTCTGAAATAAATATACCATAAAAATCCCGATAACTCGGGATTTTTTTTTACCCTTACTTTTGAAGTACGAACAAAAACAGCAACAAAACAATTATATCATTTGCATAAAATGTATATTTTTGCTTTAAATTTAAAAAACAAACAAATGAAAAAACTAATTTTAGGTGCAGCCCTTACTTTATTTGCTTGCACTACAAACGCTCAAATCAAAAAAGGATTTTATGCTGGTGTAAGCGCAGGTTATAATTTCTGCAGCAACGCTAACAGCAACCTTCAGTACGGTGAATTTGTAACTTTTTACAACGGAACAGATTCTCCAACTGGAGTTAATTTTGAAACCGTAAAACTATCTTTAGGAAAAGGTGTTAATGTTGGTGGAAATTTCGGATACATGTTTAACAAAAACATTGGAGCTGAAATGGGTATTGGTTTATTACTAGGTAGTGAAACCAACAGCACAAGAACAGATATTGATTCCTTTGGATTGAATTCTCAAAACAATTCTATTAAAACCAATCAACTTCAAATCAAACCAGCTTTCGTAATCGCAGCTGGATACGAGAAAATCAATCCGTATGCGAAAATTGGTTTAGTAATGGGAATGGGTAAAACAACTTACACAAATACTGAATTTGACGCTTCAACAGGTGATACATTTGACATGGAAGCCGAATTAACAGGCGGAATGATGCTTGCTTTTAGAGGTTCTGCTGGTATCAACTTCAGCATCAACAGTAAATTAGCTTTATTTGCTGAACTGACTTCTATTTCCGGCAATATTAGCCCAACTGAAGCTGAAATCACAAAAGCAAACGTTAATGGCGTTAGTCAATTAGCATTCATGACTTATAACGACTCACATGTAGAATTTGTTGATAGCCATACTTTCGGCGGACCAGAATCGGACAATGAGGCACACAAATCTCCAAGACCTTCATTTAACGCAAGCAGTCTAGGATTAAATTTCGGAGTTAGTTATCATTTCTAATATTGAATACCCTATAAAAAGTCCCGCAAATTGTGGGACTTTTTTTATAAGTTATATTTCAACGAAAGAATGACATACCGTGGTTGTACAACATACTGAGAAGTCCTAACAAAAGTTTGATTGAACGAATCATCATTTAAAGCAGTTGTATTTAACAAATTAGTTCCCGATATTTTATATTCCATTTTCCCGCCTTTCTTCTGATAGATAAGACTTGCTGCAAGAAAATCATATTCATTTTGAATGGTTTTCTCACTATTGTAATAATGATTATACTCGTATTCTGCGACGAATGAAAATGCATTTAAAAAATAATAATCCAATTTTACTGAAGGCCTATCTGTACTAAAAGTTCCTCCATTATATTTATTGATTACTTTGCTAAAACCGAATTCGACATTAGGCAATTCTTTATAATTTGTGGAAGCTTTTACCGAATAGGTTTGCGAGAAACTTTCGGTAACTTGATTTTGAGTTCCTCGTAAGTTATTGAATTTTGACCAATTGACATTTGCATTTAAACTAGCTTTGTAAAATCTAGCAAAACCTCGACCGTAACCTGCCAATCCGTTTAGGGATTCATCGGCAAAATTTGAATTAATAGCTGTTGCCGTTTGATTTTCCTGATTAAATAGCACTGAACTTTTCACGGCATTCATTCGTTTGGAATACAAAATATTTCCGAAAATATTTTCAAAATTGAACATATTGTATTTGAAATAACGCAAGGTATGCGTCTGAGACAAAGCATTTTCCAGATTTCGATTTCCTTTAAACAATGAATTATAATTGGTAAAAATAGCGCCTTGTGCCAACTTATTCACATCGGTAAATTCATTTGTAATGGCATAATTATAAGATAAGGTTTCAGATTTTTTGATTTGATATAAAACATAGAAATCAGGCAATACACGGTAAAAATTATCCGTGATTCTTTCGTTTAATTGCGTATTAAAAGTATTGTATTTATGAGCCGTAAAACCTGGCGTAAGAGTATATTTCCCTGCCAGAATTTTATAATGAAATCCGAAGTACAAGTCGGTAAAATTGTAGTTTACATCATTATTAAAATCGACATCCGTAATTGCATTTTGACTTGAATTATCTAAGGTTTGAAAAATATAAGAATTGAAATTTTGACTAGAATTTGCCGCTCCGAAAGTAAAGTTTAAATTACTTTTTGGTGTTAACACATAATAATAATCCAGTTTCCCGTCGATTTTATTGGTACGGATAAACCGTTGTTGATTTACCACATCTCGATTTTGAGACCCATCGTATCCGGTAAAATTAAACGGCACAAAATCTAAATTAGCTTTGTAAAATGGGTCTTCATTTTGATACAAATGCTGCATTTCCAAAGCAAAAATATTCTTTTCATTTTTAGTAAAATAAGCACTTAGATTTTGATTTACAGTTATCGGATCTTGTTTTTTAGTAGTTAAAATCGTTTGCGAATTCAAAAAAGAACTTGTATTATCAAAGGTTTGTTGCAAAGCCGTATTATCTTCATTTTGCTTAGACGTTTTAGCAAGCACATCATATTCTAGTTGTAATTTTTCATTAGGTTTATAAGACGTAGACAGCTTAAACAACCCTAAATTACTTTTTTGTTTCGACAATTCTGCTCTGTTTTCAGTGGTTTTGATTTGCTTATTTTCATCCAGAAAACTGGTTTTATTATTCGTTTCCAATTCCGTTTCCGTTCCGGACAAAATAGCAAATCCCGAAAAGCTAAGTTTTTTATTAGGGTTAAAAGAAAAATTAGTCGCTCCAAATTCGGATACAATTTCTTTCGCGCGATTATTTCGAAGTAATGAAATTCCTAAGTCATTGGAAGCAACCGAAAAATTAGTACCACTTCGGCGAGCCATATTTCTAAATCCGCCTGTAAACTTGAAATAATCTTGAATTGTTAAGGGTAATTCCCCGATATTATTCAAATTTCCGATAAAATTCAAACTGTATTTCGGACTGTAATAAAACAATTTCGGATTTACCAAATAGCGTTCATCTGTGTGAGCGACTCCGGCACCAGCAGTAACATCTCCAAACCAAAAGTTTTTCTTTCCGCTTTTAAGCTTGATATTCATTGCTACATTATCTTCGTTATTTTCGACCCCTTTGAGCGCGCTAACTTCGTTATAATTTCTTAGGACTTGCACTTTATCAATGGCGTCCGCGGGAATATTTTTTACTCCGAGTTTGGTATCTCCATCAAAAAAATCTTTGCCTTCCACCATTAATTTGGACACTTTTTTCCCTTCCACCTCAACTTCGCCATTAGCATTGACTTCGACGCCTGGTAATTTTTTTAGCACATCTTCCAGCTTTCGCTCGGTTCCTGTTTTAAAAGAATCGGCGTTATAAATCAGCGTATCACCTTTCACCGAAACCGGCATTTGCTTCACCACTTCAATTTCTGAAAGCTGGCTTGCATCAGCAATCAGTGAAACATTTTGGATAATATCTTTATCTTGTGTCGTGAGAGAAATGCTTTTCGTTTTTAACCCCAAATACGAAAAACGGACATTATAATTCGCGTTTGGCTTAAGGTTTAGTAAAAAACGCCCTTTATCATTGGTAATTGAATAGGCATCAACCGCTTTTGTGACTTGATTGACCGCCATAACATTTGCCATTTCCAAGGGAACATTGGTTGTATCTTTAACAATTCCCTCAAATTTAATGGATTGAGAATAAAAAGCAGTTGAAAGCAACAGTAAAAAAAAAGGAATTATTTTCTTCATTTTAATTTCCCATTCGAATTTGCATTCCGCCATTTGCTCCTCTTGATTGGTACATGTCGCGCATTTCTTCCATTTTTTTCTTCATGATTTCATCATACTCATTTTGCGACACCACCTTGCCATTCGTTGGCGCTTTGATTTCTTTTTTATCCTTTACATTCATCACCACTTTAGAACACAAAATTGTTGTTCTTCCTTTGGTTACTTCCAAAATTAGCCCTGGTAGCCCCTGAAAATTTTCAGGTCCGTTATTAACCGGAACATCAGGTGTATACCAAGCAACCACTTCTATTTCTTTAGGCACATCACCTTCAGGTAACATGTTGGTCCTTTTCTTTTCTTCTTCTGTTTTTGGTTTGGCCTCTTTACTTTCCTCACGCATTTTGAAATTTCTAAAATCGGAAGCCGGATTTTTGACTTTCGCAGTCGCTTTAAAACACAGATAATCTCCTATTTGTTTGGTTTCTTGGGTAAGATTCCATTTTATGGTTTCTAAAGTATCTTTGACCAAAAACTCTTTACCAAACATTTCTTTATCGATAGTATATACTTTATCCTTTACATTTTTATAATGCGTTCCACCGCCCCCCATAAAAGATCCTATCATACGCATGTTTCCAGAATTGGTTCCGGGAGCATCTAACTTTTCTTCTTCTTTGTAGATTGAAGTATTTTTATCGAAATGCAATGTGAATGTTTTTTCCAGCATATTTTTCATTCGTTCCTCCATACGTTTTTGCATTTCAGGCGTAATATCTCTATTTCCTTGAAAACGGGCCGACATATCACCTGAAGAAGTTTTCGATTCATATACCGCCATGCCTTGAAAATCTTGCGCGAAGGTCATACTGGAAATTAAGAAAGCAGCAAAGCTAAAAAATATAGTTTTCATACATTTACGTTTAATAGGATATCAAATATGACTATAAAGTGCCACATTTGTTACTAATGATTTGTTAAATAAACACTTTGACAGTAAAAAAATATTAAAGTTTAATTGTAAATTAGCTTTTATGAAAAAACAACTTATGCTTTTTGCGCTACTTATTTCGATATCGTATTCGGCGCAATACAATAATCCGGTAGCTTCCCAAATGAGCACAAAATTTATCGAAGCCGATGAATATATCGGAAGTGATGCCTTGGATTATGAGTATTTCATCAAAAACAATACCCTTTTCAAACTTAAAAATGCTGAAAAATTTCAATACAAAAACGTAAGTTTAGGTAAAATTACTAAGGTTGATATTCAAAACTCTTTACGGATTTTACTTTTTTATGAAAATTTCAACATGATTATTGCCCTGGACAATCAACTCAATGAAATTGAAAAAATAAACTTTTCTCAAACCGATTTCAATATTACCGCGAGTGCTATTGGGACTTCCTCTCAAAACAATTATTGGATTTTTAACACCCTTACCCAGCGATTGGGTTTGTATAATTACGCAAATGAATCCTTTAAATATATTAGCAACTCTTTTACAAAGGAAATTAAAATTTACAAAGCGACGTACACCCATTTTTACTGGATAGACACTGACAATCAACTCTATTCTTGTTCTATTTACGGAAAAATATCAAGTTTAGGCACACTCCCCGATTTTGATCAAATACATTTGTCAGACGAAAGTGTTATTGCCTATCAAAAAAATGGTCAACTCTATTTGTATGATGTGTTGAAGAAAACTTCCACCCCGGTAGAAAATATTCAAAAAACCTTTACTAGTTTTAGCTACAAAAACCAAAATTTAGCTATTTTTACTTCCGAAGGAATTACCAATTACAAAATCAATTTACCATAATGCATATAGCAGTAGCAGGAAACATAGGCGCAGGAAAAACCACACTAACCCGACTTTTAGCAAAACATTTTAAATGGGAACCACATTTTGAAGACGTGGTAGACAATCCGTATTTAGATGATTTCTATAACACAATGGACAGATGGTCATTTAACCTACAAATTTATTTCTTGAACAGTCGTTTTCGTCAAATTTTGAAGATCCGCGAAAGTGGTAAAAAAATCATTCAAGACCGAACTATTTACGAAGATGCTCATATTTTCGCTCCGAATTTACATGCAATGGGATTAATGAGCAATCGCGATTTCGAAAATTATTCCTCGCTTTTTGAATTGATGGAAAATTTAGTAGCACCACCTGATTTATTAATTTATTTAAGAAGTTCTATTCCGAACTTGGTTGGACAAATTCACAAACGTGGTCGCGATTATGAAAATTCTATTTCTATTGAATATTTGAGCCGATTAAACGAGCGTTATGAAGCTTGGATTCAAACTTATGACAAAGGAAAATTACTTATTATAGATGTCGATAATATCAATTTTGTTGACAATCCAGAAGATTTAGGAATGATTATCAACAGAATTGACGCCGAAATAAATGGATTATTTTAATCTATTTTAAAAAACAAAAAACCTCAAAGTAAACTTTGAGGTTTTTTATGAGCGGAAGACGAGGCTCGAACTCGCGACAACCAGCTTGGAAGGCTGGAGCTCTACCAACTGAGCTACTTCCGCATTAGCGAGTGCAAATATAGGATAACTTTTAATTTTTACAAATTTTTTATAAAAATAATTTTAGCATTATTACATAAAAAAGCCCTCAAAAAATCGAGGGCTTATCATTTATTTACACAACTCTTATTTTAGTGCATCTATTTTTGCTTGTACTTCCGTTTCTGTACCTTCAAAAACCTCAACAGCTTCCGCTGTTTTGTCTCCACTTGTAGTAGTAGTGGTAACGGTAGCTTTCACTTTACCGTTTATCATTTCTTTTTTAATAGAAACTTCTTTTTTGACTTCCATTTTCACATCAGCCGCTGAAGCATCACAACAAGCCATTTTACAATCGGCTTTTTTAGCAAACTTCCCATCAGCACCATAATGCGACAAACACATTTCTTTTTCTTTTGGTGAACAACCATTATCGTCACACATTTTAGCGCATTCTTCTTTAGTCATGGTCGCACATTTGGTCATGTCACATTTCATTTCTTTCATGTCACATTTTTCAGTTTTGGCACAACAATCTTCTTTAGCTGTTCCTGCTGAATGTCCACCTAAAATTGGCGCAATAACTAAACCAATCAAACAAGTCAATTTGATCAAAATATTCATAGAAGGACCAGAAGTATCTTTGAAAGGATCTCCCACAGTGTCTCCAGTTACTGCTGCTTTGTGTGCATCAGAACCTTTATACGTCATTTCTCCATTAATCATTACACCTGCTTCGAATGATTTTTTAGCATTATCCCAAGCACCGCCGGCATTGTTTTGAAACACCGCCCAAAGCACTCCAGAAACAGTAACTCCCGCCATATAACCCCCTAGCATTTCGGCAATTAATTGGTTGTTATCGCCATAAACTAATTTCCCAATTAAAACAATTGCAATAGGAAAACCAATGGTTAAAATTCCTGGCAACATCATTTCGCGTAACGCAGCTTTCGTAGAAATTTCCACACATTTACCGTATTCAGGCTTTCCAGTTCCTTCCATGATTCCTGGAATTTCTTTAAACTGACGACGCACTTCATATACCATATCCATAGCCGCTTTACCAACAGAATTCATCGCTAAAGCAGAGAAAACCACCGGAATCATTCCACCCACGAATAACATGGCTAAAACAGGCGCTTTAAAAATATTAATTCCATCAATTCCAGTAAACGTTACATACGCAGCAAACAACGCTAATGAAGTTAACGCTGCCGAAGCAATAGCAAAACCTTTACCCGTTGCAGCAGTTGTATTTCCAACAGAATCTAAAATATCAGTTCTTGTTCTTACTTCTTTTGGCAATTCGCTCATTTCAGCAATACCACCTGCGTTATCAGAAATTGGCCCGAAAGCATCGATCGCTAATTGCATTGCTGTAGTAGCCATCATTGCCGAAGCTGCTAGAGCCACACCATAAAATCCAGCCAATGCATACGTTGACCAAATAGCAGCAGCAAATAAAATTACGGTTGGAAACGTAGAAATCATACCCGTTGCCAAACCTGCAATAACGTTTGTACCTGCACCCGTTGAAGATTTTTGAACAATTGCCAATACTGGTTTTGTCCCTAAACCTGTATAATATTCAGTTACTGAAGAAATTGCCCCACCAACAAAAAGTCCGATTAAAGTGGCATAAAACACATGCATGGATGAAATTTTTTGAGAACCTTCTCCGAAGAATTCCATAGTCATTACTTCAGGTAACATGTGTTGTACTAAAAAGAAACAACAAATAGCCGTTAACGCAATCGAAACCCAGTTTCCAATGTTTAATGCTTTTTGCACTTCCGCTTCTTTAGCGTCATCGTTAGAAATTTTCACTAACAATGTTCCAACGATAGAAAATAAAATTCCGAAACCAGCAATTGCCATTGGCAATAAGATAGGTCCAATTCCGCCAAAAGCATCTTGAATAGCACCACCCATATCTTTAATTACATAGTTTCCAAGAACCATTGCTGCTAAAACAGTTGCCACATACGAACCAAACAAATCGGCACCCATACCAGCAACATCACCTACGTTATCTCCAACATTATCTGCAATAGTCGCTGGATTACGAGGATCGTCCTCTGGAATTCCTGCTTCCACTTTTCCTACTAAGTCAGCCCCTACATCGGCAGCTTTGGTATAAATACCACCACCTACACGAGCAAACAAAGCAATAGATTCCGCTCCAAGAGAGAAGCCCGCTAATGTTTCCAAAACAATAGTCATATCTTCTGTAGAAGTCCAAACACCCCCCATAAACACTTTGAAGAAAACAATAAAAAATCCTGTAAGTCCTAATACAGCTAAACCCGCTACACCCAGCCCCATTACTGTTCCTCCTCCAAAAGACACCTTTAAGGCTTGAGGTAAACTAGTACGAGCGGCTTGTGTTGTTCTTACGTTGGTTTTGGTTGCAATTTTCATACCCATATTTCCAGCTAAAGCCGAAAAAAAAGCTCCAAAAATAAAAGCAACTACTATTAGAATATGAGTTGTTGGCACAATGAATGAAATTCCTGCTAAAGCCAAACTCGCTCCAATGACGAAGAAAGTCAGCAAACGATATTCTGCTTTTAGAAAGGCCAAAGCACCTTCATAGATGTAATCTGAAATTTCTTTCATTTTGCCGTCTCCAGCATCTTGTTTGAGCACCCAAGCTCTTTTCATTGCCATAAAAACGAGCCCTACAAGAGCCATAATAATTGGCACATAAATCATCATTGAATTCATAATTTGTTTGTTGGTTAATTAGTTAATATGGTAAATGTAACAAATTGAATGTAAATAAAAAAGCAATACTCCATTAAGAATATTGCTTTTCTATTTAGGTATAATTCTGTATTAACTTTTGATTACTTTTCGAATTAAAACACCTTGATTTGAATTTATTTTAAAAATATAGATTCCTGTTGACAAGTTCTCTGTATTTATACTATTTGAATTATAATTTAATTTCTGAGTCAGTAACATTCGTCCGTTTACATCTAAAACATCCACATTTACCTCAGCTAAATCTTGAAAATCAATTTTTACGTTAGTCGACATAGGATTTGGGAAGATTTGAATTTTAGCATTCATTTCAGACTCATTCAGACTTAAAACAGGTTGGCCTACTTGAATTGAATTAATGCCATGATTGGTGTAAGCCTGAGATCCTTGATATCCACCAGAAGAAATATAAAATCGAACTTCGTCTACATTTTCAAAAGCCGCACTTAAAGTGATTGTAGAAGCCAAAAAAGGGTTGTTATAGCCTTGAAAAGTTGCCGAAGCCACTTCGCCACCATTTCTATATCCTTTAATTGTATTTACTGCGCCGTCAGTTTGACTTTCCCCCCAATTTAAATAGGCAAACTGATGAAGTTTAAACTCAGCACCACTGACTGATTTAATAAGCATTCCTTTTGTGCCTGTAGCTACATTCGCCGTTATCCCAGTAAAGGTACCTGCTGTGTAAAAACCAGTATTTTCCCATGACAACGGAGTCACAAAAGCTCCAGCTGTGTTTGAAATATTGTAAATTTGAATATCAATATCCGTAATATTAACTGAACCACCTTCGCCGTCGGTAGCGATATTATCGGTAGAAATCCCTGTATTGTTTGTAAAGGTTAAAGTTGGAGCTGAACTAAGCGCCTGTCCAAAAGCAAAGGAAACATTTAAAACTGCCGCTAACAAGTACATATATCTTTTCATCATAAAAAAAGGTGTTGGATTATTTTACAAATCTAACACCTTTATCTTAAATACGTTATAAAAAAACTATTTTATACTAAACAATCCAGCTGGTTTGTTTTCAATAGCTTCGAAACGATCTACACATTGTTTGATAATTTCTCTTGCTTCTTTTACATCTCCCCAACCTTCAACATCTACTTGTTTGTTTTCTAAATCTTTATACACTTGGAAAAAGTGCTCGATTTCTTTTAATAAGTGGTCGTTGATATCTGATAAATCATTCAAAGAATTCCAAATCGGATCAGAAACTGGTACACAAATAATTTTTTCATCTGGACCTTTATCATCTGCCATGTGGAAAACACCAATTGGTTTCACTTCAATCACACAGCCAGGAAAAGTTGGCTTTGTTACTAATACTAATACATCTAATGGATCACCATCTAAAGCTAAGGTTTCAGGAATAAAACCGTAGTCTGCCGGATACATCATTGAAGAAAATAACATACGGTCGAAACGCATTCTTTTTAAATCAAAATCGTACTCGTATTTATTTCTACTTCCTCTTGGAATTTCAACTAAAACGTCGAAAGTGGTTACTTTATCAGCTGTCATTTTTTAATCTTTTACATTTTTTGAGGGTGCAAAAGTACTGTAAAAAGTTAAAAGTTAGATATTAAAAGTTAAAAGTTTTTTTCGACTTAATACTGATAGGTGATTTTCCTACCTCTTTTTTGAAGATAATAATGCCAAAGTAGAAAAGACGCCATGGTTTTATAGGGTGACCAAAGCTGCGCGTATTCTTCCATAGGCTCTTTTTCATGCAAATCCAGAAGTTCTTTCATAGTCGTCACAATGGCCACGTCACCAAGCGGAAGTACATTTGGATGTTGCAAACAAAACATCAGATAGACATCGATTGTCCAATTTCCAATACCTTTAACTTTAATAAGCTCAGAACGGATTTCTTCCGAAGATTTTAAAGACAAACCTTCTAAATCGATGCTTTTATCTAAAACGGCTTCCGACAAGCATTTGATGTATTTTGCTTTTTGTCGACTTACCCCGAAACTTCTAAAGTCTTCCTCTGTTAGACAAACCAACCTAACAGGTTCTATTGAAGTTACCGCATTTCGCATTCGCAAAAATGTAGCTTTCGCCGAATCTATTGAAACTTGCTGTTCTAAAATCAATAAAACCAAGGTTTCAAATCCTTGAGGACGTGACGGAATGATTTCTGGAAACCCAAATTGATCGATAATTTGTTGAAAAATTTTGTCTTTTTGAATAAGATATTGGACCGCTTTTTCCATTAAAAGTAGAATCCAAAACCAGCTTTAACCGTAAATTTTTTGGCATCAGGTAATTCTAAATAATTGCCTCTCCATGCAAAATCGATTCGGAACACTTTGAAAATATTGGCAATTCCGGCATGGTATTCAAAATAACCCTTAGTTGGTGCCAAATAATTTAATCCAGAAGCGTTAATGGCTTTATTTTCATCTGAAACACTTCCATAAACAGTTTTAAACCCTACAATTTCTCTCCAATTTAACTTCTTCATAAACGGAATTCTTGAGAAAATTCTGCCATTAAAATGTTGCTCCAAATGAAGTGAAGTATATTGATCGGTTACAAATTCATAGTAGTTCATCAAATTATACGTATTATCTATTACGAAATACGATTGATTTCCAGGTACCACCGCCATTAAACCTAACGGCACCGTTCCAAATATTTTTCCGGTTTCGAAAGTTGCAAACAAGCGCCCCATTCCACCCATATAAATAGGTTGACGATAGTACAATTGTAATTTACTATAATCGAAATCGCTATTTAAAAGACCTTTAACCCCTTGGCTATAATTTACAAAAACTCTTGAATAATTATTATCAACCTCCAAACGTTCTACGCCATAGCCAACCGTTTTTCTTTTCGGAGTATAGTCGATTCCCAACGAAAATTCGGATTGATTGATTTTAGAAAAAGTAGTTCCATTTTTTATATAGTCGAGACTAAAAGTTGGCGAAGCCGATTCGAGTGTTCTTACTGAAAAACCAGTTTTGAAAACCAAGCTTTTCACAGGCTCAATTTCGGCTGAAACTGTGGTAAGATTCACATTCGTTAATTTACTGTTATCACCACTCGCAAATACCGAAGAGGAAGCAAAACTTCTTCCCAAAACATCATTAGAAGTGGTTAAACTTACTCCAATTTGCTCTACATCACGACGATTTCCGGCGGTAAGAATAATTCGGTTTTTCTTATCCACCATCCATTTACCCGAAATGCCATATTTGAATTTATTGTCTTTAAATCCGTAGGCTGTATACCCTTCGATACGCCATTGATCGTTAGCGGTAAAATAGGTTCTACCTCCTAATCGAATACGTTGTCCTTCTACATCATTATTACCAAAAATAGAATAGATAGGCCCAAAATCGATATGCCCTTTTTGAATATAACCACTTGCTAAAATTGTTGTTAAATTGTACAATCGCTTGAATTTTCCAACCGTTTTTAAAGTATCGAGCATTTTATAAACGCCGAGTTCGTCTTTACTCAAATTTTCCATTCGGTTTTCTTCCCAATAGGCTTCATCTTTTTTGTAAACTTCGGCATCAAACTCGTTCACACTTTCCTTGTAAAATTTATCAGGCTTGACCTCGTTAAATTTATGATCGCTAAAAATAGTCGTTCTTTTTCCGTAAACACCTTTAGACTTTTCTTTTTTACTCAGTGCAAAATCAGACATCATATAATCTCTTTTCAATAAGAAAACAGAATCATTAAGTACATCAAATTCCTGCTCAATATAAATATCTTTTACCCAGTTAATATTGGCACTTTTAGAAGCGGCCATATTAATTTTTTTGATGGCAAAAGTGGTGTCATTAACCCAAAAATCTCCTTTAAAAGTCAATTCGTTTTTACGTCTTGGATAATACACAATATTGTAACACCATTTTTTATCTATAAAAGTACTATCGGCCAAGACATAATTATAGGTATTGATTCCGGTTTTAGACAAGGGACTAACGAAGTTTTTATCAAAGAAATTCAGGTAGTTATTGTAGATATCATAATCAGAATACAAATCTTTGATAAACGTTTCTACACCAGCACCTTCACCTAATCCAGAATTTTTGTTCGCGTTCAGCACTTCTTTTTTCTTGCCGTTGGTATTGTCTCCGTACACATCATACAGCGATTCGTTTATAAAAATTGGCAAATACGTTTTTCCTGTAATTCGTGAAGTATCTACTTGTTTGAAAATAAATTCCAATCCTCTAAAAACACGATTTTTCATAAAAGCAGAATCGATGGTGTTCATATCAAATTCTACTTTTTCATATTTTTTCATCGCATATTGATTGAATTTATACAGTCCGTTACTGCGTTTTTTCTCCCAAATTTTTCTCAATATATCTAATGCTGGGTTGTTTTTCTTTGAGGTTTTCCCTCCGTAAACTTTAACTTCTTCTAACAAATTGGAACCTCCAAAAACCACTTTCAAATCGTAGGTCACCGATTTATTAAGTTTGATTTCTGTCGTAGTAAAACCCACATAGGAAACCACCAAAACGGAATGATTATTTTCTGATTGAATATAAAATCGTCCGTTTTCATCCGAAGTCACACATTCACGAGTTCCTTTAAAACAAACGTTCGCATAAGGAACGGTTTGCTTAGTATCATCATAAATTACCCCACTAACTTTCGTTTGCGAAAAAGTAAAATTGACAAAAAATATAACGAAGAAAAAGAGTATTTTTTTCATGGCATTTAATTAATTCAGGAACAAAACAGACAATAATTATTCCATTTTTATTTTTTAAACAAAAACTCCATCAAAAAGATGGAGTTTTCAAATATAGTTTTTTTTTAGATTGTTAGACAATTTAGACTTCTCAGATTATTAGACTTTATTAAAATCCAAGCGATCTAATTTTCTAAAAGTCTATATCAGTCTTATTTATACATTACTTTTTTAACTGCTTTAACTACATCCTGCGCATTAGGCAACCATTCTTTTAATAGTGTTGGAGAATACGGTGCTGGCGTATCGGCAGTAGTGATTCTTTGTACAGGCGCATCTAAATAATCGAAAGCTCTTTCTTGTACCATATAGGTAATTTCTGAAGCTACTGAAGCAAACGGCCAAGCCTCTTCTAAAACTACTAATCTATTTGTTTTTTTCACCGAATTGATAATACAATCATAATCCATTGGACGAACGGTACGTAAATCGATGATTTCACAAGAAATACCTTCTTTTGCCAATTCATCTGCTGCAATATGCGCTTCTTTGATGATTTTTCCGAAAGAAACGATCGTGACATCCGTTCCTTCTCTTTTAATATCGGCTACACCTAACGGAATGGTATATTCTCCTTCTGGCACTTCTCCTTTGTCACCGTACATTTGCTCACTTTCCATGAAAATAACTGGATCATTATCACGAATAGCCGCTTTTAATAATCCTTTAGCATCGTAAACTGTACTTGGAACCACCACTTTCAAACCTGGAGTATTGGCAAACCAGTTTTCGAAAGCTTGCGAGTGCGTTGCTCCTAATTGTCCAGCCGAAGCTGTTGGTCCACGAAAAACCATCGGCATTGGGAATTGTCCTGCCGACATTTGACGCATTTTTGCTGCGTTATTTATAATTTGATCGATTCCAACCAATGAGAAGTTAAACGTCATATATTCAACAATAGGACGACAACCATTCATAGCAGAACCTACCGCAATTCCGGCAAAACCAAGCTCTGCAATAGGAGTATCAATTACTCTTTTTGGACCAAATTCGTCAAGCATTCCTTTTGAAGCTTTGTAAGCTCCATTGTACTCGGCTACTTCTTCACCCATTAAATACACCGATTCGTCACGGCGCATTTCTTCGCTCATGGCTTCAGCTATTGCTTCTCTAAACTGTATCGTTCTCATAGTATATGTCTCTTCTGTAAAATTGAAATGCAAAAATAAAAATTTTATATTAGTTAATCTATATTTACTTCAATATAAGTGAAAATTAATATTTTGAATAAAATACAATTCATTTGATTTTTGCTAATCATAAAAAAGTGTATTTTTGAATTAAATTACATCAGATTGAGCAAACATCAATTCAATATAACAGCTATACTGCTATTTACCCTCTTTTTTTCGGCTTGTGATGCGGTAAAAAAAGTTCCAACAAACCAATACCTACTTACCAAAAACAAGGTTGAAGTAGACAGTACCATTATTAAAGATGAAGATTTAATAGCACAAATCATTCAACAACCCAATTCAAGCTTATTAAAATTCAAGCTTCGCTTACACATGTTTAACTTGGCTAAAGAAAACATGGACTCGATTTTTAAAGCGAAATACATTAATAATCCTGAAAAATATGCACGAGCCTCAAAATGGTTATCACAAAAGCAAGTCCATCGATTAGGAAAATCATTTTGGTATTCGGGTTGGCATAATTTTTTAAGAAAAACAGGAGAAGCTCCCGTCATTATTGACTCATTAAAAACAAAAAAAACAGCCAAACGCTTCAAAGCCTATTATTCCAATCAAGGTTATTTTGGCGCAAAAGTAACCGCTACCCCAATCTACTCAAAAAACAAAAGAGGAAGCATAAACTATACCGTAACCAAAGGTGAAGCATCCTTTTTAGACTCGATTACCACTGATATTGAGACCCCAGAAATCGACTCGCTGTATTCGTCCATTCGAAAAAACAGTTTGATCAAGCAAAACGACCAATATAACGAAGCGAATTTTAACAACGAGCGAATTCGTTTGACAAGTTACTTCCGAAACAAAGGAGCGTATCATTTTCAACTTCAAAACATTTTATTTGTAATTGATACTGCTACAAAAAAAATGCCCGTAGTGGTTCAAATTGACAACAGAAAAATAAAACAAGGTGACACAACCGTAACCCAACCGTTTAAAATATACAAAATTGGAAAAGTAAATGTTTACACGAACGATTTGGCTACCAAAAATCAAAAATATTATACAGACAGTACTACGTATAAAAATTTCAACATTTACAGCACGAACAAACTCCGTTATCGCCCTAAAGCCATAACTGACGCGATTTTCATTCAAAAAGACAGCTTGTTTAGCGAAGACAGAAGAACCCAAACACTTCGATCGTTAAGCAACTTAAGAGTATTTAATTATCCCAATATCTTTTATGTTGAAAATCCAGAAAACGAAACGTTAACAACAAACATTTATTTGACTTCAAAAGACAAATACGGATTTAAAGCCAATGCCGATTTTACCCATTCCAACATACAAGATTTTGGTATTTCTGGGAATACATCCCTTTCCATTCGAAACATCTTCAGAGGTGCCGAAACTCTAGAATTGGGAATAAGAGGAAATATTGGTTCTTCTAAAGATTTAGCTAATCCAGACAATCGCTTTTTTAATATTACTGAAATTGGTTCTGACTTACGTCTCACTTTTCCTAGATTGTTTTTGCCATTTAGAACCGAAAAAATCATTCCTAAATCAATGTTTCCTAACACGCTTATCAGTGCAGGTTTTGCCAAACAACAAAACATCGGTTTAGACAAAGAAAACTTCACCTCTTATATCAATTACAATTGGGTTCCAAGTAAAAGTACTAATGTAAAATTTGACCTTCTGAATATTCAGTACGTTAAAAACATTAATATCGCCAATTACTTCAATGTATACACTTCTACTTATAACCGTTTGAACGATTTAGCCAAAATCTACAATGATGATCCACTAATTTTGGATGAAAATGGCAATCTGACTAAAGATGAAGGAGGCGCTGATTTATTTATCGATTATGCTTTAAACGGATTATTACCTTCTTTAAACACAAATGGAAACGACTACAAAACCATCAAAAGTATTAAAGAGCGAAAAGACCGATTAACCGAAAACAACTTGATTTTCGCCTCTAACTTTGTCTATTCTAAAACATCGCAAACCGATTTTTTTGACAAACAATTTTACAGTTATAAAAGCAAAATAGAATTAGCCGGAAACACACTTTCACTATTAGCTGGTGCAAGTAATCGCCCTAAAAACCTTGATGGCTCTAGAAATGTTTTCGGATTGCAATATTCCCAATATGTAAAAGGTGAATTTGATTTTATAAAACATTGGGATTTAAAAAGAGACAAAGTCATTGCCGTCCATAGTTTTTTTGGCATTGCCATCCCCTATGGAAACTCTAAATCGATTCCTTTTTCCCGAAGTTATTTTGCGGGTGGGTCAAACGACAACAGAGGTTGGCAATCGTACAGTTTAGGACCAGGAAATTCAGGCGGATTGAACGATTTTAACGAAGCGAACATGAAAATTACTATGAATGCTGAATTCCGATTTAAATTTTTCGGCGACTTACATGGTGCTCTAT
>JAGORP010000140.1 GCA_018062725.1 Flavobacterium sp. | reverse complement strand
AAACTAGAGTTTGCCATCTTTAATTTCATCCACTATTTCAGGATTTAATAAAGTGGAGATGTCTCCAAAGTTAGAGAAGTCACCTTCAGCAATCTTTCTTAATATTCTGCGCATGATTTTACCCGAACGTGTTTTTGGTAAACCACTCACAAACTGTATTTTATCTAATTTTGCAATTGGACCTATTTGATCAGAAATCAATTGATTAATCTCTTTTGCAAGATTATTTTTATCACGACTTTCTCCAGTTTCTTTCAGAATTACAAAACCATATAATGCATTTCCTTTGATATCATGCGGGAAGCCTACAATTGCACTTTCTGCTACTGCTGGATGTTCATTGATAGCATCTTCAATTGGAGCCGTTCCTAAATTATGTCCAGAAACAATGATAACATCATCTACTCTACCTGTAATTCTATAATACCCTACTTCATCGCGTAAAGCGCCATCTCCTGTGAAATATTTTCCTGGAAAAGCTGTGAAATAAGTTTCTTTATAACGTTGGTGATCACCCCAAATGGTTCTCGCCATGGATGGCCATGGGAATTTAATACACAAAGCTCCCGTAACTTGATTTCCTTCAATTTCATTACGTAATTCATCCATTAAAACTGGCTGAATTCCTGGTAATGGTAATGAAGCATACGTTGGCTTGGTAGGTGTTACAAACGGAATAGGTGAAATCATAATTCCCCCAGTTTCAGTTTGCCACCAAGTGTCTACTAACGGACAGCGCTTTCCTCCTACGTGGTCGTTATACCAGTGCCAAGCTTCTTCGTTAATGGGTTCACCAACAGAGCCAATTACTTTTAATGAACTCAATGGATGTTTTTGAACAAAATCTAAACTTTCTTTTGCCAATGCACGAATTGCTGTTGGAGCTGTATAAAACTGAGTGATTTTATGTTTTTCAATTACTTCCCAAAAACGACTAAAGTCTGGATAAGAGGGTACTCCTTCAAAAATCACTGTGGTAGCGCCATTTAAAAGTGGTCCGTATAAAATATAAGAGTGACCTGTAATCCAACCAATATCTGCTGTACACCAATACACATCATTTTCCTCATAATTGAAAACGTTTTTAAAGGTGTAAGCAGTGTAAACCATGTAACCAGCGGTTGAATGTACCATTCCTTTTGGTTTTCCAGTTGAACCCGAAGTATATAAAATAAATAACGGATCTTCGGCATCCATAATTTCAGCTACATTATTCCCAATAGCGGCATCTAATAGCGGTTGTAACCACAAATCTCTACCTTCTTTCATGGTTACAGCTGTATTAGTTCTATTTACCACCAAAACAGTTTCAACACATGGACATTTTTCTAACGCTTCATCAACAATTCCTTTTAAATCAATTGATTTATTACCTCTATAACTTCCGTCAGAAGTAATTACCATTTTACATTCACTATCATTAATACGACTAGCAACTGCAGAAGATGAAAATCCAGCAAAAACTACTGAATGTATTGCTCCAATTCGAGCACAAGCCAAAACAGCAACGGCTAATTCTGGAATCATTGGTAAATAAATACAAACTCTATCGCCTTTTTTGATGCCTTGATCGCGCAAAACATTTGCCATTTTAGATACACGAACATATAATTCGTTATAAGAAATATATTGTGCTGCTTCGCTTGGATCATTTGGTTCAAAAATAATAGCGGTTTTATCGCCTCTTTTTGCTAAATGTCTGTCGATACAGTTTTTAGTGATGTTAACTTTTGCATTTAAAAACCATTTAAAATTAGCTTCTTGCATGTCTACTTCAAAAACTTTATCCCATTTTTGGTACCATACAAAGTTTTCATCAGCAATACGATCCCAGAATTTTCTTGGTTCGCGCACCGACTTCTTATACATTTTAAAGTAGTTTTCTAAATCGTGTATTTTGTAATAACTCATTTTTTAGTTTTTTTTTAATTGATAATGTAAATATAACCAATCTATTTTTTGAATTTCATATTTTTTTGCTAAATTACTATATATAGTATATTCCTGAAAATTAAACACATAGGCACACAGCTTTATGATAAACGAATGTGTAGGCGTTACACTATATTTATTTAACTTAGGAAATCTGTAAAAATCAGCGTTTCGATTTATCAAATCCGTTTTATCAGCGTGCCTTTATTTAAAACAACCTATTTTATCATGTTGTAAAACGTCTCGAATTTCATCAATAATTGCTTCATCGTCAATAGTAGAAGGAACTTGAAAGTTTTCACCATCGGCAATGCTACGCATCATTTTTCGAAGTATTTTTCCTGAACGAGTTTTAGGTAAGCGTTGCACCATAACTACATCCCGTAACGATGCAACCGCTCCAATTTGTTCTCTTACTAATTTAACAACTTCGTGTTGTAGTTGGAAATGTTCAATATCTTCTCCCGATTTTGCAACAACTAATGCTAATGGAATTTGGCCTTTTAATTCATCATTAATACCAATTACAGCACATTCTGCAACCGAGTGATGTGAGGCTACAATTTCTTCCATTTCAGCGGTTGAAAGGCGGTGACCAGCAACGTTTATGACGTCATCTACTCTACCTGTGATGAAAATATAATCTTCCTCGTCTTTAAATCCGCCATCACCAGAGAAATAATACCCTGGAAATTTATTCAAATATCCAGATTTGAAACGTTCATTATCTTTCCATAAATCTAATAAAGTTCCAGGAGGTAATGGCAATTTGATTACCACATAACCTTCTTCATTTGGACCTAATTCTTGTCCGTTTTCTCCAAAAATTCGGATATCATAACCTGTCACAGCTTTTCCAGCCGAGCCTGGTTTTATGGGTAAATACTCCACTCCCATCATATTAGCAATCATTGGCCAACCCGATTCTGTTTGCCACCAATGGTCGATTGCTGGAACCGGAATATGTTCGCGATACCATTCTAAAGTTGCTACATCACAACGTTCTCCTGCTAAGAATTGAATTCGTAAACACGATAAATCATATTGTTTGATGAATTCGCCATTTGGATCTTCTTTTTTAATAGCTCTAATGGCAGTTGGTGCGGTAAACATCACGCTAACTTTGTGTTCGGCAATTACGCGCCAAAAAGTACTTGCATCTGGTGTACGAATTGGTTTTCCTTCAAAAAGAATGGTTGTATTGCGATTAATTAACGGTCCGTAAACAATATAACTATGTCCTACCACCCAACCCACATCCGAAGCAGCCCAAAACACTTCACCTTCTTTTGAATCGTAAATGTGTTGCATTGAAAATTTAAGTGCTGTAACATAACCTCCTGTATCTCTGACAATTCCTTTTGGTTTTCCAGTTGTTCCAGAAGTGTATAAAATATACAAAGGATGAGCTGAATTTACCGAAACACAAGCTGCTTCTTCTGAGCCATAAACCAAAGCATCATAATCAACATC
>JAGORP010000139.1 GCA_018062725.1 Flavobacterium sp. | reverse complement strand
CTTTCTTTTACAAACACTTCGCAAGCTTTGGCAACAATCTCCTGACGTTTCTGATCATTATCGTAAAACTTCAATGTGCGTAAAGGGAATTTATCTTGATTTTCAATTAACATCATAACAATTCCCGCAGTATAAGTACTTCCGCCTCCTGCGATAACGACTGATTGTTTTTTTCTTTCCATAATTAATCCACTCCTTGATTTATATTATTCTGTAATTCCTAAGACATCGCATACTTCTTCTTTGAAAGTTTGTACACCCATACCAATAACAACTTGAATATTTTTTCCATTTTCAACGATCCCTTTTTGTTGAGAAACTTTTTCTAATATCCCTTTTTCAACTTTGTTTTCGTCTTTTACAGTAACTCTTAATCTTGTAAAACAATTTGTTACATGTTCAATGTTATTTGGACCACCTAATCCATCAATGACTAAAGCAACGTCATTAGAATTTAACAATTCTGATTGACTATTTTCTTCTACTTCTGAGGTAGTTATAACATTACCTTCAGCGGCTAATTCTAAATTCTCTCTGCCAGGAGTTTTAATATCTAATTTTCTAATCAAGAAAACAAAGATTACGAACCAAATGACACTCATAATAATTCCTACGATAATCACAATATAAAACTTGGTTACACTTGGACTAAATGCTGAATTTGATACAATGGTGTCTATCAATCCATAGAGCATAAATGTCCTTGCGCCTAATGCCCATAAAAGTGTTTCTGAGATAGCAGTTAATATGCTATGAACGAACCATAGTAGAGGCGAAATAAATAGGAAGGAGAAATCTAAAGGTTCGGTGATACCTGCTACAGATGCAACAAACATTGAAGGTAAAACCATCCCTTTTACTTCATCTTTTCTTTCTTTTTTCGCACAGTAGATGATTGCTAAAGCAACTGCAATCGAACCAAATATTTTTACAAAACCGAATGTTGCAAATCTTAAAGAGGGATCTAAGGTAGTAATTGTGCTAGCATTAGCCATTTGCGCATAAAAAATGTTTGCTGCACCACTATATACTTGCCCATTGATTTCTGCTGTACCGCCAAGTGCGGTAAAACAAAACGGCATCCATAATAGGTGATGAAGACCAGTAGGGATTAAGAAGCGATTTCCGAATGAGTACACGAATACGCCAATTAACCCTGTTGTTAAAATAAAGCCAGATAGTGATGAAATCAATACATTGACAATTGGCCAAATATAACACATTGTTACTGCTAAAATTAAAATGACAGGAATAAGTAACATGAACGTAAAGCGAGATTCACCATAAATACTTAAGAAATCAACAAATTTTTTATCTGAAAATTTATTGTGGAAGTAACCAACTATAGAACCAATAATCATTCCTAAAAATACATTCATATCAACAACTTGAAAACCTAAAACCATTCCTTGCCCTGTCCCAAACAATCCCATTTCTCCTGGATTAGCGATTTGATTCGTTAGAATTAACCATGCATTATTCGCTGCTAGAAAAAAAAGAAATGAAATCAAAGCGATGAGGGAGGCTTCAGCCTTTTTCTTGTTAGCTAAAGAAGAAGCGATACCTATACAAAAAATTAATGATAAATTATTCAACATGCTATCCATCATGGTTTTTATCAATGTGCCAAATGTTTGTAGAAAACTAGGCATAAATTGAAGCTGTAAAATAACTGAAAAAGCTAAGAATAAACCCATAACAGCCATGAATTTTACAGGAACGATAACCGATCGAGAAAATTTTTGCATTGCTTGACTAACATTTTCTTTCATCAAAACAACCTCCTTATTTACATTTTTTAGATACGTATCTAAAAAATAGTTTATCATTTTAGTAAACCGCTTACAACATATCGGATAGAGTATGGACTTAAGTCCATACTCTGAAACCAAATTGATGTAACGAACTTGAATTACTAGCAAGAGTTTGGTTTCAAATGGTGGACTTAAGATTGTCTTTGTGAGCTGTCGTATGGCGAAATAGATCCATTTAAGATAGGATATCTGGTGGGGAAATTCAATTTGTAAAACCATTTTTTTATTTATAATTAAAACCACTAGTGTTGCATGAAACATTTATTGTTTCACAGCACTAGTTTTTCTTCTTTAAATCAAAAAAATCCTTTATAATAGGCTTGGATGACTTATCCAAGACCTAATAAAAAGGACTTAACAACATGGATAAGTATAAAACAATTTCAGCATTTAATAAATGGCTTTCGCCAATAAATTTAGAAAAACTTTCGATTTTTTCTAAAAAGTCAATTTCAGCGTTTGATGCCTATCGAAAAAAGCTTGATTTTAAAGCCTTACTTTCGCTTCTTTTGTACGGCGTCAACGAAGAGAGGGAAAGTTTACGTGATTTAAGTACATCATTGACTCTTTCGCCGCTGCAAAAAGAAATTGGACTGGAATCTATCAGCTATTCTCAGATTTCTCGTAGCTTAAATCACTTAGATTCATGTATTTTAGAAGAAATTTTTCAACAACTTTTAGTTTCTGTGCAAGAAAAAACACGACCAAATAAACGAAATAGTCTCTATTTGATTGATTCTAGTACGTTTTCCTTAAGTAAAAAGCGCCACCCGTGGGCCGCCTTTCGAAAAACAAAATCAGGAGTAAAATTACATTTAAAACTTTGTTTCATGAATGACGAAACCTTATATCCCACTGATTTCACATTAACAAATGCCAAAGAGCATGATGTAAACCAATTGGAATTACTGGTGGATCAAGCAGAAGCCACCTACGTATTCGATCGAGGTTACCTTGATTTTGATCGAATGGATCAACTGCATCATGAAGGCTACTTTTTTGTGACTCGAATTAAGAAAAATACGAAGTATCATATTTTCGAAGACTTTGAAACACCGTCAGAGACAGTTCCGCAGATCATAAGCGATCAACACGTCGCTCTAGGATCGAAAACGACCCTGACTTCCCGCTTTCGATTGGTCACAATCGAAGATGAAAAAGGAAAGCAGCTACAGTTTATTACTAACCGTTTTGATTTATCCGCCTCTGAGGTGTCCCAGGCTTATAAAAGTCGTTGGCAAATCGAATTATTTTTTAAGCACATCAAACAGCACATGACCATTAAAAATTTCTTTTCCCAAAGCGAGTCGGGTGTTCATAATCAGTTGATTTTAAGCATGATTGCAGCGTTATTGACCTTTTTGATAAAGGTAAAAACAAAGACAGTAAAAAGTATTTTTCAAATCAAACGTCTTTTTCGTTACGCCATTTTCCACCCATTTGAAGAATTATTCTGTCTCCTTGTTCCTTCGTGAAAGAAAAGAATTGCCGGTTACTTTCGTTTTTAGTTGAATTGCACCAAAAATTTTTCTGGAAATAGTCATCCTCTGCGTAAGCACTGTTTCTTTTTTAAAATTTTTCAGAAAAGTTAATTATCAGAATATTCATACACTATTTGTGCAACACTAGTGAAT
>JAGORP010000061.1 GCA_018062725.1 Flavobacterium sp. | reverse complement strand
GCGAAGATCAAGTTTATACATCAGGAAAAGAAAAATTGATAGTTGAGTACAAAGATTTCAAAATTTGTCCGCTGATATGCTACGACTTGCGTTTTCCGGTTTTTTCTAGAAATGCAGAGGATTATGACGTATTAATTTATGTTGCTAATTGGCCCAAACCACGTGTGAATGCTTGGGATATTTTACTCAAAGCACGCGCTGTAGAAAACATGAGTTATGTGATTGGTGTGAATCGGGTAGGAACCGACGAGAATAACTTAGAGTACGTTGGTCATTCGCAAGCCGTTGATTTTTTTGGGAATTACATTCAAGAACCGCACGAAACAGAAGGCGTTTTTACAGTAGAATTCAATAAAGAAATCCTGTTGGAAACCCGAAAAAAATTAGCATTTTTAGACGATAAAGACACTTTTGAAATCCGATAACTTCGTATTTTGTATCTCGTCCTTCTAACTTCCTACTTCGGTCCTATATCAAACGGTTGTTCCACATCCCAATTGGCGCGGACATCAATTTCTTTCGCAAAATAAATCACTTCCTCCGATTGGCGTTTTTCAATGTAATTTCCGGCATCCCAGACCCCGTTTTTATTGTCGTCATAAACCACACGAAGCGTATATTTTTTAGGTTCAATTAAATCAAAAAACACTTTGGTATCTTTTTCCACAACTTCCCGTTCCATTACTACGCCTTTTTCATCAGTAATTTCAACGATTACAGGATAACGTTGTACACGTTCCAATATAACCCTTAAATTTCCGTAATCACTGGTATTTCGAGTAGAAAGCGTATAGGTTAATGTGTCGTTTTTCTTCTCGTAAAAATCAGTCAACGCGCCTGGGAAAACGGTCAATTTGTATTTTTCTAGCGGTTGTTTTTCAAAATCAAACACCACTTCTTGTTTCCATTCGTCGTAAGTAGTCGTAAAAGTAACTGCAACAGAATCTTTATTAAATAACTTAATTTTCGACGCGTCAATGGCTGTCAAGGGAATCGACGAAATGAGTCCGAATTTTTTTCTAAACGCCAAGTCGCCTCCAGTACTGCCCGAAAACGACAATGTATCTTTTTTTTGGTCTTTTATTTTCACCATATAATCGGCTGAAAATCCGTTTTTAACAATCGAAACGGCGAGTGAATCGTTTTTTATCGGTGGGAACCAAATTTGCAACGAATCTTTTTTGGGCAATTGCGTCACTTTAATCGGAACCACAACACCCGCTTTTTTCACCTCAATTCTCACCTCTTTCGGATTACCTTCATAACCCAAAACCATTCTGTTTCCTGAAGCCTGACTCGGTTTTAAAGCTTTAAATGGTAGTTCTTCTTTAAACAATTCCAATTGAAACAACGTATCCGTCGGAATCGAAACGGCATCTTTTATAAAACCAATTTTATCGGTTTTAGGGTCAAATTTATTATTGTTGTTTCCGTCTTTTATCGCAATCAATTGGTATTTTCCCTCTTTGATGTTTTCTAATTTTATGGCGTCTCCACTTTCTAAACTATTCGAAAGATACCGTGGAACTTCTTTATAAATCGTAGAATCATTGAATTTTTCATTGATTTCATACAACATCACCGAAACCGAAGTATCGGTTTTTAAATCGATTGCGTCTTTCAGCTTGACACCCAAAGTCAGCGAATCAATGTAACTTCCTGTAGAAAAAACGTACTTAAACTGATTTAAAATATTGCCTTCGTTGTTGTCTTCAATACTTTGTCCGAAATTCAAACTATACGTTGTGTTAGGTTGCAGCGTATCGTTGAGTTTGATGGTGATGAATTTACTCGCATTGTACGGCAACACATCGGGTTTGTTCTTCATCAAAGGCGAAATAATCAGTTGTTTGCTGACGTTTTTCAGCTTCACATATTCGTTAAAATAGAGCTTGATTTCTTTCCCGTTAAAGTTCGTTGCGCCATTTTCGGGCGAGCTGCCTCTCAAAACCGGAGCCAAAGTGTCTTTTAATCCACCCGTTATATTTCCGCGTTTCGCGCAACCTACCACCGCAAGTGCCACAACCAATAAGAAGTAAGAAACAAAAGATTTTTGCATGTCCATGAATTAGCAGGCACAAAATAACAATTATAATTTCTCTATTTGAAATATTTTATCATTAAATTAATACAGCAAAAACTCCATCAGAATACTGGCGCATTTCTTTCTCAATAATAATCTGTGAAAATTTGAGTAATCTGTGTTTTCTTCAGAAGCTCGTCCTGCTTTCCGCTCCAAGCACTTTTTGTCAAAACCTTTTTTTGATCTGCCCAAAAGTAGCTTCTTGCAGTCGCTCTTTTGAGCCGTCAAAAAATAGTTTTTGCCTTCAAGTGGCTTTCTGCTGCAATCAGGGCTATTAAACCAAACAGGTTTCAAACACCTGTTAGGTCTACATATTTAGTGCGTCATCGCCATACACAAAACACTCACTTTTACATTCGGAATTTTCAACAGAGCGTTGCAACACTTTTCCAGTGTAGAACCTGTTGTAATCACATCATCGACTAGAATAATATGATTGCCATTTAGCGATATATCGTCAGTAATATCAAACAGGTTTTTGGCCAATTCGGTGCGTCCCAATAAGTTTTTTTTGGTTTGTGTTTTGGTGTATAAATTCCGAATCAGCAAATTTTCTTCCAACGGAATGTTCAAATTTTCCGACAAGGCTTTTCCAAAACTCGTCACTTGATTGTAACCGCGTTCTCGTAGTTTTTTGGGATGCAACGGAACTGGAACAATGCAGGCAACGTCTTTCATCAGTTCAAGTGGTTTCAGTTCTTCAGCAAACCAATAACCTAGCGCCATGCCAATTTCTTCATGACCTTTGTATTTCAATTTGTGAATCAGTTCTTGAACGCGTCCTTTTTTGTGAAAATAAAGGAAAGCCGCAGCAAATTCTACCGGAACTTTGCCATAAAATTTCGAAAAGGCTTCGTTATTCGGATTGAGAACGTGATGAGTAAGTGGAATTTCGTGTCGGCATCGGGTGCAAAGTACTTTTTCGTCTTGAAGTAAAAACGACTCGCAACCCGCGCAAATCTTGGGATAGAACAGATTAATTAGGCTTGTAAACATAGTATTTGGCTTTGAATAGTATAAAAATAGTAAAATCTACCATACAATTCAGAATTTAGTTCTTTTTTTAATCGCACTTTTTATATTTTTGCACCACTATGGCAAAACAAGAAGATTTATTTAAAAATGTAGTTTCGCATGCAAAAGAGTACGGATTTATTTTCCCTTCCAGCGAAATTTACGACGGATTAAGTGCAGTATACGACTACGCACAAAACGGTGTTGAATTAAAGAAAAACATACGCGAATACTGGTGGAAAGCAATGGTGCAAATGCACGAAAACATTGTGGGTTTAGACGCCGCTATTTTGATGCATCCAACCACTTGGAAAGCTTCAGGTCACGTGGATGCGTTCAACGATCCGTTAATTGATAACAAAGATTCGAAAAAAAGATACAGAGCAGACGTTTTAATTGAGGATTACGCCGAAAAATTAAATCTAAAAGCCAAAAAAGAAATCGAAAAAGCACGCGAGCGTTTTGGCGATTCTTTTGATGAAGAACAATATAAAACTACCAATCCACGGGTAATGGAATACCTTGCGAAAGAAAGAGAAATTCTAGAACGCATGGGTAAATCGCTCGGAAACGGAGATTTAGACGATGTAAAAGCCTTGATCGAAGAATTGGAAATTGCTTGTCCGGAAAGCGGTTCACGCAATTGGACCGATGTGAAGCAATTCAACCTTATGTTTGGAACCAAACTCGGTGCCTCGGCAGAAAACGCCATGGATTTATACCTTCGTCCGGAAACGGCACAAGGAATTTTTGTAAACTTCCTCAACGTTCAAAAAACAGGACGTATGAAGATTCCGTTTGGAATTGCTCAAACGGGTAAAGCGTTTCGAAACGAAATTGTAGCGCGACAATTCATTTTCCGTATGCGTGAATTCGAACAAATGGAAATGCAATTTTTTGTAAAACCAGGCGAAGAAATGAAATGGTACGAATATTGGAAAGAAACACGTTTGAACTGGCATTTATCGCTCGGTTTGGGCAGACAAAATTACCGTTTCCACGACCACGAAAAATTGGCGCATTACGCCAATGCTGCGGCGGATATCGAATTCAACTTCCCATTCGGATTTAAAGAATTAGAAGGAATTCACTCAAGAACCGATTTTGACTTAAAAGCACACGAGCAATATTCAGGTAAAAAACTACAGTATTTTGACAACGAAACCAATTCGAATTACGTGCCGTATGTAGTTGAAACTTCAGTTGGTTTAGACCGTATGTTTTTAGCCGTTTTTGCCACTTCCTTAAAAGAAGAAACTTTGGAAGATGGTTCGACTCGAACAGTTTTGGCTTTGCCATCGGTTTTGGCGCCAACCAAAGCTGCGGTTTTGCCGTTAGTGAAAAAAGATGGTTTGCCTGAAGTAGCACAAAGCATCATCGATGATTTAAAATGGGATTTCACAGTCGCATACGATGAAAAAGATGCGGTTGGAAGACGTTATAGAAGACAAGACGCCTTGGGAACGCCATTTTGCATCACGGTGGATCATCAAACGTTAGAAGATCAAACGGTAACGATTCGCCATAGAGATTCGATGAAGCAAGATCGAGTAAAAATCACCGAATTAAGAGACATCATCAACACCGAAGTTTCGATGAGAAATTGGTTGATGAGAACGAAGTAGCGATTTACACGAATTGCACGAATTTGCACGAAATCAAAGGATAAAAAAATGCACTGAAAACAATTCAGTGCATTTTTTTGTTTTAAAGTATTTCAGAATAAAGTACTTCTATTTGTTTTGAGAAATTTTTCATAAACCAAATTCGTGCAATCTACAGTTTAATTTTTTTCGTGCAAATTCGTGCAATTCGTGTTTAATTATCATCTTCGCTGGGCACAATTTCGCTCGACACAAAATCCTTTACGCGTTGCCATGTTTTTTCGTTGAGCGAATAGTAAATGTTATTGCCTACGTTTTTTCCTTTGATTAATTTCACCCGTTTTAACTCGGATAAGTGTTTGGAAACGGTAGATTGCGCCAAAGGAAGCATTACCAAAAAATCACCACACGTACTTTTAGGATTACTCATCAAAAGCTGAATAATTTTCAATCGAGCCGGATTCCCTAATGCTTTTAACACATCGGCCATTTCGTTGATTTTAAAGGCAAATCCGAATGTTTTAGTAATTCCCATATCGCTATGTATAGATTTTGTAAAAAAGAATAGTTGTATTTACAATTTTATACAAAGAAAAGAAAAATTTAGGTGGTAAAAACACAAAAAAGAAGTAATTATTTAGGGTAAAAATATTTTGTCATATCGCCATAAAGCAATAGTGCTTCAAGAGCAGTAGAGTTTTCGTTCCAAGAAGAGTTTATCGGATTAAAAACCAATAGACTATTTTCGGTTTCTTTAACACAAAAAGGTACTTGGTCGAACTTTTTAATCCGTTTAACTAAAATATAGATTTTGTTGAAAAAAAGCCTTTAAAAAATGGGTTTACTATGATATAAATCGTCTATTTTAGTACAGAAATTCAGAAGAATTCAATTAGTTTCCCCAAAACTATCATTCGCTTTTTTATTTGTTTTCCTACTCTTGCTATCCCAAAAAGGACAGCAATTGAATAGAAGTTTTACATTTGTAATCATCGACGACGATCAAAACACAGTTTTGAAAACTAAGGCCATAGCTGAAAGTTTTCAAAATTTTTCTTGTGTGGGCACGGCGACGACTTACGAAGACGGAATGGATTGCGTTTTGGAGAAGAATCCGTCCTTAATTTTTCTAGAAGTCAACCCAGAAAATGCAAGTTCGAATCTCTCTTTGGGCTTCATCAACGAATTGTACCGCTATTTTCCGGTTGTTCCAAAAATAATCATCACTTCAAGATCAAATGAATCTGCTTTTGAAGCCATAAAACACGGTGTTTATGATTATCTCATCAAACCCGTAGATCAAAAAGAACTCCGAAAAACCATAGCTCGATTGAATCGGGATTTCAATTCAGTTGCGCCAATTGTTTCTGATATGCCTTCAGAATCAAAAACAGTGTATGACGAGGCCGAAAATAACGATGTTTTTGAGAAAGAAGAATCAACAGATCAGGAGCATGTGATCATTGAACCCAACGATTTTTTGACTCATGAAACACAAGAATTAGAGGAAAAACTTGATGTTATTCCGTTGCACTCCAATGAAAACTCGAGTGTTACTTTTTCCGACGGACATTCCAAAGAGAAACCACTGATTATTTGTGTAAAATCGTATGGTGATTACCGATACATCAATGCCAAAGATATTTGCTATTTGCAAGCCGACAACAACTCGACCGACATTCATTTGGCGAGCGGTGAAATGATTACGGCATTTAAAACATTAAAGCACTTTGAAGGCGTTTTAAAATATCCATTCATCCGCATTCACAATAGCTACATTGTGAACATCGATTTTGTATCGAGAATCCACACTGGGAATGCAGTGTGTCACATTAAAGAAACGACGACCAAACTTCCGTTTTCTAAATCCTACAAGGAAAACATTGATGCTGTGATCAATACGATTGCATCCGGAAATTACTTAGAAATATAAAAGGTAACATTTTTTTACTAATTTTATGTTTCTAAAAACTTGTATATGCACGTAAATTTATTAATTGTCGACGACCATTTATCTATTATTGAAGGGTATAAATCGATTTTATCCTACAACACTTCCCACACTATAGATACAACAGCTGCAACATCTTTAGAGATGGCGTATCGAATTATTACGAGTCAGCCCAAACCCATTTTTGATGTTGTTTTTATTGATTTAACACTTCCTGAGTATCCCGAAAAAGGATTGCATGCCGGAGATGATTTAATTGCGGTAGTCCGGCAACATTTACCAGAGGCAAAAGTGGTGATACTTACTTCGCATTCCGAATCGATTTTGTTTTATCGGATCTTAAACGAAAGTGACCCGGATGGTATTTTAATCAAAAGCGATTTTACTTCGGAAGAGCTTTTAGTCGCTTTTGATGCCATTGTAAGTGGAGAACCTTACTACAGTTCAACCATCATAAAATACAAAAAGCAATTGGTTCCTGCCAATAAAATATTTGATGCGTACAATCGTCAGATTATTCAACTGCTTTCACAAGGTGTTAAAACCAAGAACATACAAGAAATCCTTCACCTATCTAAAAGCGCTGTAGATAAGCGCAAAGCAAACATTAAAGACATGTTGGGCATTGATAAAGGAAATGATGAAGATTTGATCAGAGAAGCCCGAAAACAAGGCCTGATTTAGTTTTCGTAAAATATACACTTTTTGCCTACTTTTTTTGAAATGTAACGACCTACTTTTATCGTATCAAATTAAACGCCAACACGATGAAAGGATTATACATCTACATTACGATTTGTTTTACAGTAGTTTTACTGTCAAAATCGGCCTTCTACTTAAAAATTCTCATTAGTTTACTTTACCTCTACGGTATTTATCATTACTTCTATTTAAGGGAAAGGAAATAATTTTTCAATTTTAAGCATAAAAAAACAGCCTTGCCATTATATGTTTTGGACGACACATAGCAAGACTGCGAATAATTAAAAATTATACACAAAATTATGAAAAAAAGAATCATAATTCCAATTTTCTTGTTTTTTGTTTTGCCTTATTTAAATACTGCACAAGAAAGCCCATTACAACAAGAAGAATACTCAATTTATTGCTCCGAATTCTCTATTGAAGTTGACGGATTTGAAGTAGCTGATTCTGCCCAAATTTATGTATGTTGTGGCGGATTGTTTCAGGATTCAGCTATTCCTTGTAAACTACTTAATAAAGCCAACTACGAATCCTTTTCGGGTCAATCTGATGTGATATATAATCTTGATAAAAATGGATTTTTGATATCCGAATTATTAATTCCTATTAAAAATAAAGTAGCCAAATTAAAGAAACTGTCTGTAATTGATAGTTCGATTTATTTGCTGGGAAATAACGGGGCAATTACTATAAAGAAAGGAAATTATAACATTACGGCGGACGGTATGGTTTATTTAGAGATAGAATATTTAAAATAGATTATTATGAAAAGAGAAAAGATACTATTACTTGGAATGCTATTGTTCACATCCTTGCACTTTGCACAATCGGATTTAGATCGAGTGATCAAAGGCGGTGAATTATTGCTTGGAGGATTGAGTATTTTAAAAGTAGCCAATTCGAATCCTAAAGTTGATAACAAAGTGATTGAAAGTTTGTGTGTGAAAAACAAATTAGCCGATAAAATCACTGTTAGAATCATGGGTATGAATTCAGAAGGAGAAGAAATTAAAAAGGAGTTAGTCATTCCAAAAGAAGGAAAAGAATGTCTTTTATTACTTCCAAAAGGGATTTATCAATATGAAATAGTGTTGAATAACAATGAAATATATAAAAAAGGCGAGTATAATTTTGAGGATAAAACGACTATGATTGTCAAACATGAGTAAAAAGTAAAATTTTTTAAAAATGTACACTTTTTGTGTACCAAACTCAAAAACATATACCTTAATTTTACTTATCATAATATAAAACAATGAGTTAAAACAACTTTAAGGGTAAAGATATGGCTTACCACCATAATGTGACAAGTAACAAAAAAATGCTTTTCTAGTTTTTTTGTTGTAAGAAGAGAAACGTTGTATTGCCTTTACAGGAGTTGGTTTAGCAATGCGATGTAGGATCAAACCAACCATGAAAAAGTCTTGTTAGATATGTTTTGGACGACACGCAAGACAATGAATAATTAAAACAAATAAATCATGAAAAATCTATTATTTTGCCTTTTAATAGCGTTTTTTTTTGTTAGCTGTTCTTCGGCACAAAGTAACTCCTCACAAGAAAGAGGTGGATTTCCAGTAGATATTACATTTTCAACACAGTCAGATTTTATTAGTGAGCATAATGGATGCTTCACAATACAAGTAAGAGTTTACATGACTGCTGCAGGTCAAACATATTTAGTTGCCTCCGGAAATGCTCAAATAGGTTCTTGTGGAAGAGTTGGTCCAAATAATCCCATTTGTAAAAATGAAGAAATAAAGGGAGATTATTTTATCAATTCTGATTCAAAAGATTTTAAATATTGTTTGACGGAATGTATTAAAGACGAAAGAGTTTACAAACAATATGAGTCTGAAAAGTATAGAATACTTTCTGAGTTAAAAAAGCGTTAACTTTTAACCAAAAACTTGGTGCTGCTTTTGTAGGAGTTGGTTTAGCAATACCAAGCACGATCAAATCAACCAAAAACAGGTCTTGTTATATATGTTTTGGACGACACCAAACAAGACTAAATAATTAAAAATTTTAAAATATGAAAAACTTATTTTTTGGCTTAGTTGCCACTTTATTGATTTCAAATGCATCATTTGGTCAAAATTTCGAAGAATCTGTAGCTATTAAAATTGGAAATAGAATAGCTGCAAAAAATAGTGGATTAACCAAAAGTGCTAGAACATTTACATTAGTAAATTATGAGAGTGCATATAAGCTTTTGCCGTATTATGTTTTAAATGGTGTAGATTTTACAGATGATGGCAAATATAATGATGTGATAGCTGGAGACGGGATTTACACATCGGTTGAATTATTACCCAATGTTAAATCAAAAACTGATTTAAGCGAAATTTATTTAATGAGTGACAAATTTAGATATGGCGATAACTTAACAAGTGCTAAAGGTAAAATTAAAGTAGGCTGCAAAATTAGATATGTTAGAAAAGGCAAATCGCTTTTGGGAGACGACTGTGCAACTAATTGTTGTGGCTGTATTGAATTTTATGATTGCGAAATATCGATAGAATTCGAATGGTAGAAAACTATAATGCAAATGTAATGAAGAATAAATACCTACTCAGAGCGGTCTCACTAATTATTTTTGTTTTTATTTATTTAGTTTTAACTAGACAATTAGTTTCTGTCTTCTACAGTGATGACAATAAAAACAATTTGTTCATTATTCAATCAATAATCAAGATGCCATTACTTTTTCTAACTCTTTTTTTGATTTCAAAAGAAAAGAAGTTTAATCATGGTTTCTTGTACAAGAATATTTTTTTAGGTCTATTAATATGCTCTTTGTTAATTTATTTTTCATTACACTTTGCTTATATAAAGATTAGCACTTACAAAGTTTTTGTGACTAGTTATGATTTTTATTCCTACTTATCACAGTGTTTAGTAACAGGATTCTTCGAAGAATTTTTCTTTAGAGTACTGATATTTGGGTATATATGTTTAGCCTACAGTAATTATCACTATAAAAATTATTATCGTGAAGTAATTTTGACTTCTTTTTTATTCGCGATAGCCCATTTATCTGGAATTTTTAATAAAAATATCGACATGATAAGTATTGTAAATCAGGTAATGTTTGCCTTTTTAATTGGGATCGTACTACAAGCTATTATGTATAGATTTAATAATATTTTTTTGAATTCAATTATTCATGGATTGATAAATTTTAACGGAATGCTGAATCAAAAATTATTGAAACTAAAAAGAGTTGAAGAGGAAACAACTGCTTTTGAGGATTTTTCACAATCTTTATTTACATTCATTTTGTTGGGAGTTTTAGTTGTTTTTCCAATATTCTATTTTTCTTTTAGAAGAAGAAAAAATCATTTTATCGAAGAGCACTGTGAGTAAAAGATTTCTAAATTTATATAGAATACTGGCGTTAGAATTGTGAATTAAAAATTATTTTTTGTGCGTTTTAAACAAATGTAGAAAATGTTTAATCCATATTATTCAGATAAATCGTAAAAAAACAAAAATGTACACTTTTTGTGTACCAAATCTAAAAATCAACGCTTTACATTTACTTTATCAGGATTTTTATCAGGTATAAAAGTCGTAAAAATAAACTAAAAGCCAACCGTATGAATGTTTTATATTTTACTATTCAGAATGAAAACAAGAGTTATTTTTTAATTAGTTTAATTCTAATCTCACTTTTCATTTTATTTAAACTTATCAAATCTAATAAGGGTAAAAAAGAAGAGTCAAAAAGTACGTTGCTCCTTACGATTGTAAGTGTACTGATAACTATGGTGCTTTTTTACATTTTTTAGACTATTTGTGAATAACGTTGAATTGCCAATTTTGAAGTATATGCAGGTAAAAAAGGTTAAAAAAGTCAGGTAAGCCGGTAATTGAATGCACAAATAGAAAACAGTGATTTTCAGATTTATTCTGAAAATCACTTTGTTTTTGAAATAAAGTTTAATTTTAACAGTACACTAATTCAACCATAATGAGCTTAAGGTATTTAGCCACGATTCTATCTTTCATGTTGTTTTTGGTTTCCTGCACCAAAAAGACAGCTATTTCTGATTCTCGCAACGACTCAGTAGAGAAATACCTTAAGCTTGCTAGTATCGACACTTTGCCAACAGAAATCCGTAAAAACTACAACAACAAAGCCTTTTCATTTATTGATTTGGAGAAGAATGATAGTGTAGTACGGTGGTATTTGTGTGAGGCGGCTTTAAACTTCAGTTTGTTAAAGGACAGTCTTAATTATTATAAAATTTCTAGAATTCATAACTCAAAATCCACAGAAGCAAATGACACACTTAATTTAGCTAGGTTTTATAGGTATAGAGGAAGTTTCCACAAAAACTTTACAACTCAAAATGACAGTGCAATGTATTATTACAAGATGGCAGAAAAATTTTACAAAAACACAAATGATGTTAATAGTTTAGCAAAAGTTATATTATTTAAAGGTCAGATTTTTAGTATTATTAATGACTATTCCTCTTCAGAATTAGAGATTTTGAGAGCAAGAAAAATATTTTTAGTACAGAATGACAAGGTTTTTTTGATACATACTTATAATTTATTAGGCAACATTTACAAATCAAATTTTAACTTCAAAAAAGCATTGATACAATATAAAAAAGGGTTGGATTTAATAAAGGCGAATAAATTAGATTCTAATACAGAAAAAGCCCTTATTCTCAATAATATTGGGAATTTGTATTTTCAAAAAAAGGAATTTAAAACCGCAATTAGTTATTTCAAACAATCTTCTGAAATTAAAAATCTGAGGTATTCTAATCCAGAAATTTTTGTAGCAAACTTTTCTTCAATTTTTAGTTGTAAAGTTCATCTAAATGAGCTTGATGGACTAGAAAAAGAATTTGAGAAAATTTTACTTTTGGCAAAAAAGTATAATTCAAATGATGAATTTTGGCTTTATATAGATTATTCAAAGTTATGCTACTCAAAAGGACATATTTTAGAAGCTCAAAAATATGCAGATTTGGCTTTAACTTTTGCAAGAAAGTCTAAAGCGCCGCCCTATGACATTATGAATGCTTTACTTCAAGTTGGAAAAGTAAACAAAGATAAGGCATCTCATGCTTTTATTGAATATGATGTACAAGCAGATAGTTTATTAAACAGAGAACGAAGAGAGCGTAGTAAGTTTCTAAAAATCCAACTCGAAACCGACGAAATTGCTCAGCAGAAAGAAAAAGCAATCAAGCAAAAATGGGTGCAAACTTCAATCATAGCAAGTGTTTTATTGATCGTTATATTGCTATTTATCATTTATAAACAACGCAGCCAAAAAAAGGAGTTTATCTTGATTCAAAATCAGCAAAAAGCTAACGAAGAAATCTACCAATTGATGCTCAATCAACAATCGAAAGAAGAAGATGCCAAACAAAAAGAAAAAAAACGCATCGCTATTGAACTGCACGATAACGTAATGAACAAACTAGCGAGTACAAGATTCAATTTGTTTTCACTGACAAGAAAAACGGACTCGCAATCACTCGAACAAGCTGTTCATCATATTGATTCAATTAAAGAAGTGGAGGACGAAATCAGAAACATAACCCACGAATTGTCGAAGGAAACGTTTTCAAAAAGCAACAGTTTTGTCTCTTTACTGACCCAGATGATCAACGAGCAAAACCAAATTCATCCTACACT
>JAGORP010000060.1 GCA_018062725.1 Flavobacterium sp. | reverse complement strand
GTATATTAGGTGTAAGGTTACTGAAAATAACAGAAGATTCAAATGGCAATAGAAGTTCTACAGAATATGCAATTCTTAGGTGTTTACTTCCAAATCTTTAATATAATCTTCATTTTCATAGTAGAAACGTTCAAAAGCATCCATGTTTTCATTAAAGAAATCGAAAATGGTTGGCCAAGTGGCTTTGTTGTTAATGCTTATTCCGTCGGTTTCCACCCAAATTCTACTGATAATTTTTCCGGATTCTAAGTAATGATTTCTTTCAAAGATAGCCTCTGGTAAATATTCTTCCAATAAAATAGTTTTTAGCGATTCAACTTTTTCAAAGTAAATCTTTCTTTTTTCGTCATCTTTGGGTTCAATATCTAAAAGGACTTGCGCTTTTTTATTATCTACGAAAAATTTAAAACTAACATCTTTGATTTTTGTATTGTAAAGTAGCCATTTTCGAGGATAGGCTTCGGCAAATTGTGTCCAAAATTCTTTCTTTATTCTAATACTTTCTTCTTTACTATACATGGATTTGGATGAATTAATAATTGGTATTTCAAAAAAATGTGCTAAATTTATAAGATTGATTTGTAAAAATTGATAGGATTACTATTGTTAAAACTTGGCAAAATGGAATTTTCTGATTTTTTAAAATATGTTCCAAAGATAGCAAATGAAATGCTTCCGGCGACCAATGCACATGCAAAAATGGTCCCACCAGAGCGCATCGAATTTTTGCAAACCCAAAATTTACAGAATATAGTTCCCAAAAAAGCAGCTGTTTTAATGCTTTTGTATCCTAAAGAAAGTATAACTCATCTCGCTTTGATTGTTAGAAATTCGTATCCTGGTATTCATGCCTCTCAAATTGCATTTCCGGGAGGTAAGGTAGAAACGTATGATGCAGATTTATCCCAAACGGCTCTAAGGGAAACACATGAAGAAATAGGTATTCATAAAGATAAAGTGAATGTAATCCGAGCCTTTACTGAAGTATATATTCCGCCAAGCAATTATTTAGTTTCTCCTTTTCTTGGTTTTTCTGAAGAAGAATTGTCCTTTACTTTAAGCCCAGATGAGGTTTCAGATTTGATAGAATTGCCATTAGTAAAGTTCCTTGATGAAAGTATTATTGTTACGGTAGAAATGTCGACTTCCTATGCAACGGCCATCTCTGTGCCTGCTTTTCAAATTGGTGATCATTTAGTGTGGGGCGCCACCGCCATGATGATGAGTGAACTTAAAGAAGTTATAAAAAAAGTCTTATAAATATTTTTTGTAAATTTGCACTCTCAAATCATAAAATTATGGGATTATTTAAAAGAAATCCTTTCGGACATATACTTTTTATTAAGCGTTGGTTGATATTAATCTTCGGAATTATTACCCACAGACGTTATCGCGGTTTTAATCAATTAAAAATAGAAGGGTCGGAAATTATCAAGAATTTACCGGATACTAATGTTTTATTTATATCTAATCATCAAACGTATTTTGCCGATGTAGTGGCTATGTTTCATGTATTTAATGCCAGTTTAAAAGGACGCGAAGACAATATTAAAAATATTGGGTATTTGTGGAAACCCAAATTAAATATGTATTACATAGGTGCTAAGGAAACATTAGAAAGCGGATTATTACCTAAAATCATGTCGTATGCAGGGGCCATTCCAGTCGAAAGAACTTGGCGTGCCGATGGAAAGGATTTAGCAAAACATGAACAAAAAAAGGTGAATTTGGGTGATTTTAGAATGATAGAAACAGCTTTGAAAGATGGTTGGGTTATTACTTTTCCGCAAGGCACTACAAAATCCTTTAAACCAGTTCGAAGAGGAACAGCTCATATTATCAAACAATATAAACCAATTGTGGTACCAGTGGTTATTGATGGTTTTCGACGTTCATTTGATAAGAAAGGGCTATATTTAAAGAAAAAAGGAATCCTGCAAACCTTTACAATTAAAGAACCTCTTACCATTGATTATGACAATGAAACGGTGGATGAAATTGTCGAAAAAATTGAGTACGCAATAGAACAGCATCCTTCTTTCTTAAAAGTACTTTCGGTAGAAGAAATCGAAGAACAAGAAGAACTAAACAAAATGCGTTTATGGAAATTATAAAAAAAAGGAGGCTATTGCCTCCTTTTTTAATATTCTATTTTTTTCAATTCGTGATAATTTTTCTTGAGCCTTTTTAATAAAAACCCATACAAAATTCGGTAAACTAACCAGAAACATCCTATAATTATTGCTGTTGCGATTAGTACTCCTGTAAAGGCTCCAATGTAAAAACCTAATGAGATTTCTCTGTGTTGTTCTAATGCAATGCTCTTTAACATGGTTTGTAAAACAAAAGTGTAGACGATTAATAGAAATACTGTACCAGCAGCAAGGTTAAAAATGATATAATTTCGAACTGTTTTTCTGGAATTTAATATCGTTTCCATTAATTGTTTAACACTATCGGTGGTAGATACGGTTCTATAAATAGTATAAAATTTGTATATAAAATACAAAGCTACTAGCCATATTAGGGCAGATCCAATTTGATAGAAAGAATAGATACCTGCATTTTTTAAAAGTTCCACAGTTTCTTTGTGGCTTTTTGTGAAATTCATTCCTATGTTCAATAATATTCCAAAAGAAAATTCAATGATGCTAATTATGAAAATCCATTTTATAGCCGAAGAAGAATTTTTATGCAACATGGCATATATTTTTTCTTCCGAAACTTTAGGATAGTTTTCGCTTTTATTCCAAGCTTTTTTTAGTAAATCCAACTCTTCCATTTTTTGCCTTTATCGTTACGGATTAATGATTTGTTTCAATTTTGTTTTTATTCGATTCATTTTAACACGGGCATTCACTTCACTAATACCCAATGTTTCTGCAATTTCAGTATAATCTTTATCTTCCAAATACATAAAAACTAACGCTTTTTCAATATCATTTAATTGCTGAACTGCTTTGTATAATAGTTTAAGATGTTCTTCTTCTTCGTAATTATATTCTTCCTGCAAAACAAAATGCCTGCTGTTTTCAAACTCAATAGTATTGACAACCTTAGTCGATTTTCGATATAAAGTAATCGCAGTATTTAGTGCTACGCGATACGCCCAAGTAGAAAACTTAGATTCCCCTCTAAATTTTGGAAAGGCTTTCCAAAGTTGTATCGTAATTTCTTGAAATAAATCGTTATGTTCGTCTTCATTTTGAGTATATAGCCGACAAATCTTATGAACAATGTTCTGATTTTCTTTAAGTTGTGACACGAAGGATTGTTCTAACGTAGTACTCATATTGAGATTAGTAGTGCATTGACTGAAATTGTTACAAATGAACAAAAATTCAATCGCAATAACAATGGCAAGAATCAATTGTCAATTTCATAATTAATTACTTTTGTTATTGAATATTGCTATTGCCATTGAAATCGTTAACTTTGATATTCTGAAAAATTAATTTAATGAACATCCCACAATCTTCTAAAAAAAGAGTCGTCATCATTGGTGGCGGTTTCGCTGGAATTTCACTAGCCAAAAAGTTAAAGCACAAAAATTTGCAAGTCGTTTTGCTTGATAAACATAATTATCATACGTTTCAACCGTTGCTGTACCAAGTGGCAACAGGCGGTTTGGAAGCAGGATCTATTGCATATCCTATTCGAAAAGTAATGCAAGATTGTGACGATTTTTATTTTCGACTGACTTCCGTTAAAGAAATTGATGCGGTTAATCAGAAAGTATCTTCTGAAATTGGGGATTTGCATTATGATTATTTGGTCATTGCAACGGGATCTAAAACCAATTATTTCGGAAATAAAGAAATCGAACGCAACTCGATGTCGATGAAAACCATTCCGCAATCATTGAATATCAGAAGTTTGATTTTAGAAAATTTTGAACAAGCCGTTCTTACTAAAGATAGTGCCGATAAAAATGCGTTAATCAATTTTGTGTTGGTAGGAGCAGGGCCTACGGGTGTAGAACTTGCGGGAGCATTAGCCGAAATGAAAAAAGCCATTCTTCAAAAAGATTATCCGGATTTGGATATCCAAAAAATGGAAATCAACCTCATTCAAAGCGGTGATAGAATATTGAACACCATGAGCGAAAAATCGTCCAAAGCCTCGGAAGCATTTCTAGAAAGTTTGGGCGTTAAAATATGGAAGAATGTTCGGGTAACTAATTATGATGGAAGAACTGTTACTACGAATTCAGAACTCTCTTTTGAAACCGCAACTGTTATATGGACTGCCGGTGTTCAAGGTGCTGCCATACATGGATTAGCTGCAGAAGCATTAGTGGAACGAGTAGAACGTATTCGTGTGAATGAATTTAATCAGGTAAAAGGGTATACCAATATTTTTGCTATCGGTGATATTGCCGCTATGGAAAGCGAAGCCAATCCGCAAGGACATCCCATGATGGCACAACCAGCACTACAACAAGGAGCTTTGTTGGGTGAAAATTTACTAAAACTTATTCAAAACCAACCCATGAAACCCTTTGTGTATAACGACAAAGGATCTATGGCTACCATTGGAAGAAATAAAGCCGTTGTCGATTTGCCTAAATATCATTTTAATGGAGTTTTTGCCTGGTTTGTTTGGATGTTTGTGCATTTATTTTCGCTTATCGGATTTAAAAACAAAGCAGTCGTTTTCCTAAATTGGGTCTACAATTATATCCGTTTTGATCGCGAAGGACGTTTGATTATTCGTCCGTATAAGAAAAGAAGTTTTACGACGTTTACAAGTGATGAGATTTAGACATGAGATAAGAGATAAGAGATAAGAGATAAGTTTATAACCTACTAAACCTTATTCTAAATTCTAAATTCTAAATTCTATATTTCTTACAACTCTTTCGCATTGTAATAATTCACCAATAAATCGACAAACTTACTATAGCTTTCCATGCCGTCTTTTTGCTGGTTCATTTTTAGAAAGTTGTCATAAAAAATCTCAAATGCAGTATCTATAAAAGTGCGTCGGCTAGTCCAAAAATCTTGACTTTCTTGAAAATTTTTCAAAATACCTGGATTAATGGTTTTAAGTAGTTGCTTGAATTTAACCTCTTCCTCTTTCGCACTAATATTCCTCAAGCAAAATCGCAACGCATGCGTATAGCCAGCATATTTAAAATGCAAATCCTCGTTTTGAGTACTCGCTAAAAAACCAATAAAATTGCATTCGCTTTCGCTTGCAAATCCCATTTGATGCGCCATTTCGTGACATGTTGTTGCTGGTAAACTATATTTTGGAGGTAGATAATTGACTTGCGCTTCATTTGTAAACGGATTCAAATATCCGCCAAATCCCATATACGTTAACGGATAACTAAACAGTGATTTTTTTACACTTTGGTTTGAATATTGGAAGATAGAATGTTGTAGCGCTAGTTTTTGATAGCCATTTTCCGCTTTTTCAAAAATTTGATGTTCAGTGTAAGGAGATTGAACAGGTATTGCGGTATCTTTCGTTATTGAAAAATGTAATTCGTTGGTTTTTACAATTAATTTCTGAGTGAATTGGAGCAACTGTTCATCGGTATAGTCTCTTTTAATGTTCATTTTTGCAAACAATGGCAATCGGTAATAATTGAACGCCCATAAAAAATGAAATAAGAAATAAGCCACCGATACAAAACTTAAAATAGAGATGAACTTAACTTTTAATTTCTCTTTCCGGTTTTTAAGAAACCATCGTATCAATGCAATAATTACTATTCCGTATAATAAATCGCCAACGGAAAATGGAATCCACCCCAAAAATACTCGCGAAAATTTAGAGATGATCGCGTATAAACCATTACTGTAGTATTTTTCAATAAATTCGGGGAAAAATGTCAAAAGTTGTAATCCAATAATTTGAAACAACAAGAATAGCGGTAAAATGTATTTTCGGTTCACAAAAATGATTTAAAAACGTAAATATAAACATTATCAAGTTGCAGAAAAAGAATTTAAACTTTGTAACTTTGGACTTCTGAAAAATAAAATAAACAATAATGAGCCAAGAAATTAGAAATCTAGAGCCTAAAGCGCTTTGGAACAAATTTGCCGATTTAAACGCAGTGCCTCGTCCTTCTAAAAAAGAAGAACGTGTGATCGAGTTTATGAAAAACTTCGGAAATAGTTTGGGATTAGAAACGTTTGAAGATGAAATTCGCAACGTAATTATTCGCAAGCCAGCCACTCCAGGTATGGAAAATAGAAAACCTATTGTCATGCAAGGGCATTTGGATATGGTGCACCAAAAAAATAATGATACGACTTTTGATTTCGATACACAAGGCATCGATATGTATGTTGATGGGGATTGGGTTCGTGCGAAAGGAACAACTTTAGGTGCCGATAATGGGTTAGGTGTTGCTGCAATAATGGCAATTCTTGAAAGTAAAGACATTGCACATCCTGCCATTGAAGCTTTGTTTACAATTGACGAAGAAACCGGAATGACGGGTGCTTTAAATTTAAAAGGTGGTATTTTACAAGGGCAAATTTTATTGAATTTAGATACGGAAGAAGACGATGAAATTGATATCGGTTGCGCCGGAGGTGTAGATGTTACGGCTACTCGCGACTATAATGAAGAAGAAACTCCAGAAGCTTCTGTAGGATATACGATTACAGTTAAAGGTTTAAATGGTGGACATTCCGGAATGGATATTCACAAAGGTTTAGGAAATGCCAACAAAATTATGAACCGTTTGTTGTTTGATGGTTTTGAAAATTTCGGATTACAAATTGCTGAAATTTCTGGCGGAAGTTTGCGTAATGCGATTCCAAGAGAAAGTGTAGCCAAAGTAATTATTGCAAGCATGTATGATGAAGCTTTCGTGTTTGATATGCAGGAAGTGATTAACGATATTAAAGCCGAATTTAAAACGACCGAACCGAAGTTAGAAATTTTGATTGAAAAATTAGAGGTTGTTCCTGCTTTTGTAATGGATTTAGGGGTGCAAGAAGGCTTACTTCGTGCTATTTATGCCGCTCATAACGGGGTTTATCGTATGAGTGCCGATATGGCCGATTTGGTTGAAACCTCTAACAATATTGCACGTGTAATTGTAAAAGAAGGAAGTATTTCCATTCAAAACTTAACGCGTTCTTCGGTTGAATCGTCAAAATTTGATTTGGCCAATGCATTACGTTCTGCTTATGAATTATTTGGTTGTGAAGTAGAATTTGGAGGAAGTTACCCGGGATGGACACCAAATGTTAACTCGGAAATATTGGATGTTTTAGTGAATATCTATGAAAAACAAAATGGAGCAAAACCAAACGTAGTAGCCTGTCACGCCGGTTTAGAATGTGGAATATTAGGAACAAATTACCCAGGAATGGATATGATTTCTTTTGGACCAACGATTCACGGAGCACACAGTCCCGATGAAAGAGCTTCGATTAAATCCTCTCAAAAATTCTGGAAGTTTTTATTGGAGATCTTGAGTAACATTCCAATGAAATAATAAAAGAAAAAAAATCCCGCAATTTGCGGGATTTTTTTTTTTAAGCTAAGAATATCAAAAAGAGAAGAGGGAAAAGAATTCCGGCAATTGCCAGTTTCCATCCTCGACGCTTAAAGCTAAATTTACCAGCAGGAATCATAATCGTTCCTGTAATAGCGATTAGGATTAATGACAATCCGAAAATATCAGAAAAATAAATCCACCAATCTGAAGTACTTTTGTGCAACTTCATCATTTGACTTACAATAGGTGTTTTTCTAAAAGAAATGATTTCTCCTTTACCTGTCGCCATGTCAATTTCAACATCGTGTTTTTCGAAGGAAATTTTGAATTCACCATCTTTCACACGGTGACGTCTAAATTTATCATCAATTCCAAGTTGCTTGCCAAAATCTTCTGCAAATTTTTCGGTTATTTTTTCTTCTTCTTTAGGTAAAGTTACCGAAATTGCTTTGGTTTCAACGGTATATTTTTCGGCATGAAACATATCTCGATGATTCATTAAAATTCCAGAAAAAGCGAAGGATACAATCAATCCGATGTAAAAATAGCCTAAATCTCGGTGTAATGCTCTAAATGTTTGTTTGTTCATCATAATATTTGAATTGAAAAAAATATGCTTTGCAAATAAACACAAAGCATATTTTAGAAACTAACTAATTTTAAAATTTGTATTTCAATGAGGTCATGATTTGTCTTGGTGCAATTGGATTTACACTATAATTTTCATGCACTGTATAATTTAATTTGTTGGTAACGTTCGATAGTTTACAAAGAATTGAGAATTTTTTCCAAGTATATCCTACAGAAGCATCAACAGTTGCGTATCCTTCTAATGGAATATCACGATCTCTTATGGTTACTGTATAGGTTTTAGGTGTTGTTGAAGGCGAGTTTTCTTTCCATTGGTAGTCGTCATTCCATCCACCAAGACGGTCACCTACATAATTTCCGATGGCTCCAAAAGAAATTCCTTTTAATAGTCCAGAAGGTAAAGTATAGAAGAAACTTAAATTCGCTGTGTTTTGAGGAGTTCTAGCAACACGATCTCCTGTAATAAAACTTCCATGTGTTCCTGATGTTTTCGTATAACGCATATCGTTATAACTATATCCTGCAATAATGTTTAAGCCTTCAATTGGTTTTGCAGTAATGTCAAGCTCAATTCCTTTACTTTTTGTTCCACCACCTAACATTTTTATATTTGAATCAACATTAGGAGTAATACCATCTGCCAAATAAGGAGCTGTTTGTGCTAAATTGCTATTCATAATTTGATACAATGTCACATTTGTGCTTAAAGCTCCTTTCCAGAAATCTTTTTTAACACCCACTTCATATTGATCTATAATTGAAGCTTCTATGACTTCTTTGTTAATAGTTAAACCAGTATTTGGCGTAAAAGAACTTGAATAACTTCCAAAAAATGACATATCTTTTGTGGGTTGATACACTAATCCTACTTTTGGGGTGAAGGCTCTGTCTAAACGTTTTCTAGCGACATCGGCTTTTGCATTTTCAAGAGAAGTTGTTATTTCGTTTGGTACTGTTGCACCAGCGTTTACTTTTAGTACTTCTTTGTAAGTAGTGGCTTCACTTTCTTGCCATGACCAACGTATACCTGCCAAAAGTTTGATTTTTTCGGTAAATGAAATTAAATCCTGTGCATAGGCTCCAAAACGTTGGGTATCAGTATTAACAATTTGTGTAGGTCTGCTAGGAAACGGAGCAGTTAAACTTTGTGTACTTGGATCATAGTTGAAAAGGTTTATAGCGTCTAATTCAGATGCCATTGTTTTCAATTTATCATTATAAAAAACGAAAGTATATGCTGTAGCAAACGATTTTTCATAATCTACACCTGTAAATATTTGATGTTTAATACTTCCAGTATTGAATGTCCCTTGTAAGCTTAATTGATCACCAAAGATTTGTTCTAAGTTTTTATTTTGTACCAATCCTCTTTTCCAGTAACCAGGAATTGGATATAATTTTGTGTTTCCTAAATCGGCTAATTGGGAAGTCGATTTTGACTCTCTTTGGTACGATTGATAGGAACTATTGAAATTCAATTTCCAATTTTTATTAAAATCGTGGTTTACTAATACAGAAGCACTAGCCGTGTTTGTTTTTCCAGTAGACCAAAGTGCTCCGAAATAAGTGTTACGCGGGATGTTTAAGATTTCCTTGTTAATAATTCCTGTTCCAAAATCTGGAGTCCATTCGGCATTTAGATAATCTCCTTGTACAGTGATTTGTGTTTTATTTGTTATTTTAAAAAGAAAAGAGGGGTTGAAATAGAAACGTTCATTTTTCACAACATCTCTAAAGCTTTCCGCGTTTTCGTAAGAGCCAGTGAATCGGTAGGCAATAGTTTGACTTAACGGACCATAAATATCAATGGATGGTTTGTAATAAGCGTAACTTCCTGCTTGCATACTAATTTCGCCTCCATGTTTAAATGATGGAGTTTTAGTAACCAAATTTAAAATACCACCTGGCGCAACGTTTCCATATAATAAAGCTGAACCTCCTTTAAGGAATTCTACTTTTTCTAACGAAGAAACCTCCGGAATTGATCCTGAATTAAATCGAAAACCATTTTTGAACATATTGTTAGCAGACATGTCATATCCTCTAGAGAAAAAGGATTCTTGTGCACCACCACGAGCAGAACTTACATAAACTCCATTGGCATTTTTTATAACTTCACTCAATCGAATGGATTGTTGTTGACTTATAATTTCAGTACCTATTACTTGTAAACTTTGAGGTGTATCCATCGGTTTTAGACCAGAACGTACCACTGAAACAGGTACTTTTTGATGTCTTGCATGAATACTAATTTCTTGAAGATGTCTTGTTTTTCTCTTTCTTACAGTATCGTTTTCTATATTTTTTATAGTGTCGTTCTCTGTAAAAGCCATATCATTTTGTTGGGCAAAACCGACTATTGTTGCAAATAAAAGAAGGGCTTGAATCTGTAAATATTTCATTTTATTTAGATTTATTTAAAATAACGATGCAAATATAAAACCGACTTTTTGATTTACAAAACTTATTTAGACTAATTTTAAATAAACTTTTTAATTCGTTGATTTTCGATAGTTTACAAACAAAAAAATCCAGTAAAAACTGGATTCAAATTGTAATTATAGGAGTAATTTATTTTTTCTTCACCATGGGAAAGGTTTCTGTTTGTTCAACACCCTTTACTTTTCCGTGAATACTTGCCGAAATACTATCAGCACTAATTAAAGTATAGACTATCTTAGTAGGAAAATCATGTTTCGGATTTTCAAAAACCAATTGCTTATCGGTAAAAGAAGTCAAATAAAAGGAAGTAGCTTCTTCTTTATCTCCTTTCATGTCAACATTATAAAATAAGCTGTCATTTTTTTGTTCTAACACCACATTTTCATGGAAAACAGTATCGTTTCCTTTTTTAACGATACTAACCGCCATAAAAGTAGAATCGGAAAGCTTTTCCCAATGTTCGGAAAAATCTCCCGTTTTGGATTGACTTTCCCAAGATCCCAAAAACCAGTTGGCTTTTTCGATTAAAGGAAACTTTTTAGTTTCTTTTTTCTCACCACAAGAAAACAAGAGAACTGAAATAAATAACAAAACACTATTTTTCATATACATGAATTAAGAAATATAAATGTAGCAAAAAAACTTGAAAATTTTAACTTGAAACTTACAACAAAAAAATTGTATTTTTGCACTCTCAAAAAATAGTATACGACTATGTTAGATAGATTGCAATTTGTAAAACAGCGTTTCGATGAAATTTCAGACTTGATTATTCAGCCTGATGTGATCGCCGATCAAAAGCGTTATGTACAATTAAATAAAGAATACAAAGACTTAAAAGCGCTTGTTGAAAAACGTGAAGAATATTTAAATCTTGACGGAAATATCAAAGAAGCACAAGAAATTATTGCAGATGGTTCTGATGCCGAAATGGTAGAAATGGCCAAAATGCAAATGGATGAAGCGAAAGCCCGTATTCCAGAATTGGAAGAAGAAATCAAATACATGCTGATCCCTAAAGATCCAGAAGATGCTAAAAACGTAATGGTTGAAATCCGTGCCGGTACTGGAGGCGACGAAGCTTCTATCTTTGCAGGAGATTTATTCAGAATGTATACTAAATATTGTGAAGCTCGTGGTTGGAGAACTTCAGTTGTCGATATGAACGAAGGTACTTCAGGTGGTTTCAAAGAGATTATTTTTGAAGTAACAGGTGAAGATGTCTACGGTACTTTAAAATTTGAAGCAGGGGTGCACCGTGTGCAACGTGTCCCTCAAACGGAAACGCAAGGACGTGTGCATACTTCGGCGGCTACGGTTATGGTATTACCAGAAGCGGAAGAATTTGACGTACAAATTGATATGAATGACGTTCGTGTCGATTTCTTCTGTTCGTCAGGACCTGGAGGACAATCGGTAAATACGACTAAATCAGCGGTTCGTTTAACGCATATTCCAACAGGATTAGTGGCGCAATGTCAGGATCAAAAATCACAACATAAAAATAAAGACAAAGCACTTGAGGTATTACGTTCTCGTTTATACGAACAAGAATTAGCTAAAAAGCAAGCAGAAGATGCAGTGAAACGTACTTCTCAAGTTAGTTCTGGTGACCGTTCGGCAAAAATTAGAACCTACAATTATTCGCAAGGTCGTGTAACCGATCACCGAATTGGATTAGATGTTTTTGATATGGACGGAGTAATGAACGGAAAAATTCAAAAATTCGTGGAAGAACTTCAGTTAGTAAATAACATGGAAAAACTGAAGGAATCAGAAGTTTTTTAAAAATATAAGCCTCATTCGTGAGGCTTTTTTATTTGAATAGCGGACTTTGCGAAAAACTTTGCGAACTTTGCGGTTAAACACACAACAATGACTACAACACAATTACTAAACCAAATTCAACGTAAAAAATCATTCCTTTGCATCGGATTGGATGTCGATCTAAACAAAATTCCAAAGCATTTATTAAATACGGAGGATCCGATTTTCGAATTCAACAAAGCGATTATTGATGCGACGCACGATTTATGTGTTTCCTATAAACCTAACATTGCTTTTTATGAAGCGTACGGTATAAAAGGGTGGCAATCATTGCAAAAAACCATACATTATATCAACGAAAATTACCCAGAACAATTCACTATTGCCGATGCCAAACGAGGCGATATCGGTAATACATCTTCCATGTATGCCAAAGCTTTTTTCGATGATTTGCAATTCGATTCGGTGACCGTGGCACCTTATATGGGGAAAGATTCGGTAGAACCTTTTTTAGCTTTTGAAGACAAACACACCATTATGTTGGCACTAACTTCCAACGAAGGGGCTTTCGATTTTCAAACGTTAGAAACTAATGGTAAGGAATTGTACAAACAAGTTCTAGAAACTTCCAAAACATGGAAAAATTCTGAAAACCTAATGTACGTAGTTGGAGCAACAAAAGCCGAATATTTTACTGAAATTCGTAAAATCGTTCCCGATAGTTTCTTGTTAGTACCTGGAGTAGGAGCGCAAGGTGGAAGTTTACAAGAAGTGTGTAAATACGGAATGAATGCCAACGTCGGACTGCTTATCAATTCCTCCCGTGCGATTATTTATGCTTCCAACGGAGAGGATTTTGCCGAAAAAGCCAGAGATGAAGCAAAGAAATTACAACAAGAAATGGAACAAATTTTAAAAAATAAAATATGACTATTAGAGATTTATTTAGAGTTTTGTTTAGATTGTTTGGAACATATTCCCTTCTTATAAG
>JAGORP010000138.1 GCA_018062725.1 Flavobacterium sp. | reverse complement strand
GCCAACCGTAAAATACCAACTAAAATTAGCAGCCAAACCTATTTTCCCGTTTTGCAAATAAATATACCAGCCGGGTTTTGTATTGTCCTCAACCGCTGAAGTCCTGCTGCTTTGATCTATAATGGTCTGCTTATTTGCATTTATGGTAGCCGTTTTAATCCAAAAACTAACCGATAAATCATTAGAAAAAAGCGGACTTCTTTTGAAATAATCTCCCCCAAGATTAATTGCATTCGAGGTCGCACCAAACCTATCTGTTGTAAAGCTCGAAGCACTACCGGTTTGCGTTAAGTTTTCAGCCGTACCAAATGTGTCTAAAATAGTATTTGCAAATAGATACTCGCTATCCAAGTTTGTAGTAGGAACTTGAGCCAGTAACTTCACAGAGAATAAAGTCACTAAAAAAAATAATTTTGTTTTCATTGTTTTCCGTTTTTGTTTATCCTACAAATGTGAACGATTTAGGGATTTCTTCTGGATCAAAATCGAATGATTTACGTCATTTATCGACTATTTGATTCATATAACCTCCTTTTGATTCAATTGTCTTTTTTTCCGAAGAAATAGTATATTTTTGGACTTGCGATACAAATAAAAATCAATGAAAAATTGGTACTCGTTATTCGTTTCCTTAGGCATTCGAAACACCACACAATCAAATTCAGAAATTAAAAGAATCAAACTCTTCAATACCTTTTGTTATTGTTGGTATGCCACGGCCGTTATTTTGCTGCTTAATTATTTAACCAAATCACCTATACTTTATGTAAATGTTTTTGTCCATTTTATACAACTAATGGTAATTATTGCCTCGCAATATATTCACACCAAAGGCCACTATGAAATGGGTCGTTTTATGTTTGCCATGATGCTTATTGTTAATAGTTTTGTTTTTGGAAACTTTATCAAACAAGGACAATTACTAGAATTTTATTTGATTTTGGCTCCGGCGGTGAGTTTGGTACTTACCGATAATAAAAAAATAAACTATAGCATTTTTGTCGTAGCCTTTTTAAGTTTTATCATTCCGAATCATTTTTTTCAGCACTATCCGACTATTAATTTTTATAGTCCTGCTTTAGTTTGTTTGTTCTTTTTATTTTATATCCTGACCAATTATTTCAAAAAACAAAACAATCAAATTGAAAAATTACTAGAATTAGAACGAGATAAAGTTATTGCCGATAAAATTATTTTGGAAGAGCAACGAAACAAACTCGATCAATTAAACGAATTCAAATCACATTTTTTTGTCAATTTTTCGCATGAAATTAGAACGCCATTAACCTTAATTCAAGGAAATGCTTCACGAATTAATTTACAAGGATCTATAACCGAAAATCAAGAAAAAATACAAAACATCAACCATCAAGTAGCACAAATTCAGAATATTATCAATAACATAATAGATTTGAGTAAAATTGATTCTAATGAATTTACCATTAATTGTTCCAAAGTCGTTTTGCGTGCTTTTTTAGAAAAACATTATGCTGATTTTGTCGCACTGTTTCAGAAAAAGGACATTCAGTTTGAATTAAAAATGAATGCTCCCGAGGTTGTCGTGATGATGGATGAAGACTTGATGTCGAAATCGATTAATAATTTATTGTCGAATGCCTTAAAATTTACACCCAAAAAAGGAAGAGTTGTCATCGAAGTTTCTTTAGAAAAGGATTTAATTATTAACATTAAAGATACGGGTATTGGAATTCCGGAAAGCGATTTAGATAAAGTATTTGAGCGTTTCTTTCAATCGAAAAATGACATTACCAAAAGTCAAGGAAGTGGCATTGGTTTGTCCTTCACCCAAAGTATTCTAGAGGCGCACCAATTCGATATTTCCTTGTCAAGTATTCCAAATAAAGAGACCGTTTTTACCATTACCATTCCTAAAAAAGCCATTGAATACCGTTCTGACGTTTTAAAAACCAACAACACTGTACCTAGAAATAACCCTATAAATAAAATTCAAACGCCAGCATCGAAAGCTTCTAAAAATTCTATTTTAATTGTAGAAGACAACGAACAAATGCGTCATTATTTGAAAGAAGTTTTAGAAAACTACCACATTACCGAAGCCGAAAATGGTCAAGAAGCGCTTGAAATTCTAGAACGACAATCGTTTGATATTATCATTACCGATTATATGATGCCTGTTTTAGATGGAGAAGGATTGGTTTTAAAAATTAAAGAACAAGAGCTAAAAACACCCATAATCGTATTAACTGCCAGAAGCGATCAAGAAGGCAAACTCAACATGCTTCGCCTCGGAATTGATGGCTATTTGAACAAACCTTTTGTAGAAGAAGAACTGCACTTAATGATTCGGAAATCGTTACAAACTATTGCTTCGATACAAAGCTTTGAAACCACATTGGAAAATGAAGAAAAAGAAAGTTTGACCCTTTTTGCCGATAAATTTAATGAAGAATTGAACCAATTCATTTTTGCACAGTTGCATTCACCTACCTTTGGAGTGGAAGACATTGCACTTCATATGAAAGTTTCCAAAAGCACCTTGAATCGAAAAACCAAGGCTATTTTAGGACAAACGCCTCAAGAGCTCATCATGGAGGCGCGATTTCAAAAAGCAAAAACAGTACGCTATGAAAACCCACATGCTAATAAAAAAGAAATTGCAGAAAGTGTAGGCATTACCAACGCAACTTACTTTTTTACCAAATTAGAGGAGCGTTTTCAACTTTAGTTTCAAAGTAAAAGTCCATACTTAATAGGTATGGACTTTTAAATAAACGAATAGGTTTTGACACTAATCTTATTGCATCATTAATTCAGTAAGCTTAAATGTTTTTCCGCACATATTGGCGGTAATAACAAAAATTACATGTGTTTTTTTACCATTATCAGCCCATCGTACTTCTTCTCCTTCCTTGCATGCAATACTTGTTTTAGAACCTTTGTTCAAGGTTACAAAACCAGATCCTGTATAAATGGACACACTATTATTTGTATCATTTATCAATGAAAAGCTTTCGCTAGTTCTTACTTCTTTAGCCACAGCATTTTCAGATGGATTCTTTAGACTACTTCCAAAAGAAGAAAAGACCACTACACTTAAAATCAAAACAATTTTTCTCATAATCTGTTTTTTAAAAAAATAAATATACTACTTTTTAATGATTTTTTGGGTTCCCATTTTTCCTTGGTTCGTTTTAACTTGCATTAGACAAATTCATGATATCAATTTTGGAAACAGTCACTTTTAAAATTACTTGTCCTAGTGCTGAACAAATCAATAATTCTAGTTTGTCTTTCTCGTTGAATTGTACAGCAATGGTTACTGAAAATAGGCAAATACAGCAAACAAAAAAGAAATAGTAAAATGAAGGCAAACCCACTTACTATTTCTTTACTATTGTTGAAATGTTTGATTATATTCTAAAACCTACTTTTGGGAAGGTAATAACGAGACTAAATCTTTACCAATATCTTTTCTAAAATACAGGTTGTCAAACTGAATTTTAGCAATACTGTCGTAGGATCTTTGTAC
>JAGORP010000059.1 GCA_018062725.1 Flavobacterium sp. | reverse complement strand
TTAGCAGTTAGCAGTTAGCAGTTAGCAGTTAGCAGTTAGCAGTTAGCAGTTAGCAGTTAGCAGTTAGCAGTTAGCAGTTAGCAGTTAGCAGTTAGCAGTTAGCAGTTAGCAAAATTAAAAAAGCGTTCCGAGGCAACTTGGAACGCTTTTTTTTATCCTAAAATATGTCAAAAAAAAGAGTCCTATAGATTTTTTCTCTTTTCTCTTTTCTCTTTCCTCTTTCCTCTTTCCTCTTAAAAACTACCATTTAATAATCACACTTCCCCAAGTAAATCCAGAACCGAAAGCGGCTAAAACAACCGTATCTCCTTCTTTGATTTTTCCTTTTTCCCAAGCTTCCGTTAGAGCAATAGGAATAGAAGCTGCGGTAGTATTACCATAGTCCATAATATTATTATAAACTTGATCGTCGCTTAATTGAAACTTCTGTTGAATAAATTGTGAAATTCTCAAATTCGCTTGGTGTGGAATAAGCATATCAATATCCGAAACCTCTAAATTATTCGCCTGTAATCCTTCATTAATAACTTCTGCAAAACGTACAACAGCATTTTTAAATACGAACTGTCCGTTCATATAAGGAAAATAACTCTCATCTTGCGGATCATTATCAGCGATAATATCAGTTACCCAACGTTGTCCCATTCCGGGTGCTTTCACAATTAACTCTTCGGCATGTTGTCCTTCCGAATGTAAATGCGTAGATAAAATTCCTTTGGTCAAATCTTCCTCACGTGACAATACTGCCGCCCCTGCTCCATCACCAAAAATCACGGAAACTCCTCGCCCGCGAGTAGTCATGTCTAAACCTGTTGAATGAACTTCCGAACCAATTACCAAAATATTTTTATACATCCCCGTTTTAATGTACTGATCGGCAACTGATAAGGCATATACAAATCCAGAACATTGATTTCTCACATCCAAAGCCCCCACTGTTCGCAATCCTAAATCTCTTTGTACTAACACACCAGGTCCTGGAAAATAATAATCGGGTGATAACGTCGCAAAAACGACAAAGTCAATATCCTCTTTTGCTAAACCCGAACGTTGAATCGCTATTTCAGCAGCTTTAACACCCATTGTAGTCGTAGTGTCCTCACCTCTTATAATATGTCTTCTCCTTTGTATACCTGTACGCTCTTGAATCCATTCATCGGTAGTATCAATTTTTTTTGACAAATCATCATTGGTAACAATATTATCGGGAACATAAAAACCTAAACCCGTTATCTTTGAATGGTACATATTATATTTAAATTAAAATTGAGTGTGCAAATTTACATTTACTGTAAAATTTAACAATACAAATTACATAATTTTTCTGAATTGACAATTTCAATATTGTTTATCTTTGAAAATTAGTATTAAAATACACAAAAATGGACTACGTAATTATTTGCCTTGTGGCGCTAATTGGCGCTGGATTAACTTTATTTTCGGGATTTGGCTTAGGAACCTTGCTGCTTCCTGTTTTTGGCCTATTTTTCCCAATTGAAGTTGCGGTGGTCCTAACCGCATTGGTCCATTTTATGAATAATATTTTTAAATTTTTTCTTTTTGGAAAAAACGCTGATAAAACTGTCATTTTAAAATTCGGAATTCCGGCTATCCTTTTCTCTTTTATTGGAGCCTATTTATTAAAAGAACTAACAACAAGCAATCCTATTTTTAGTTATGTTTTGGCTCAGAAAACTTTCCAAATCACACCGCTTAAACTAATCATTGGAAGTTTATTAATTGCTTTTGCCTTATTTGATTTTATTCCGAAATTCAAAAAATTAGAATTTGACAAAAAATATCTTTCTATCGGAGGCGTTTTAAGTGGCTTTTTCGGAGGATTATCTGGTCATCAAGGGGCGTTGCGTAGTGCCTTTTTAATTCGAGCTGGACTTTCCAAAGAAACGTTTATTGCCACAGGCGTTGTTATCGCTTGTTTAATAGACATCACCCGACTGAGTGTTTACTTACCTAAAATAATGAACAATGAAGTACAATTAGATTACAAATTAGTTGGATGTGCCACTTTATCCGCCTTTATTGGAGTATACTTTGGCAATAAAATGCTTCAAAAAACAACGTTTACCCTGATGCAAAATATTGTAGCCATTTTACTATTCACTTATGGCGTTTTATTGATTTTGGGGATTATATAAATCTTTGTTAAAAATTATTGTAAGTATTTACGCTGACTTATTTTTACAGTACAAACTAATTTAACTATGAAAAAATTATTTACTTCTGCCACGTTACTTTTTATAGGGTTGATGGGATTTGGTCAAGAAAATGTAACCTATCAAAAACCTTCTTCTGAAATTTTAGTGCTTGCCGATTACGAAAGAGCTCCTTCCGTATTGATGGATACAAAAAAAGAGTACATGATTTTAACCTATCGCAGTACGTATAAAACGCTAAGTGATTTGAACCAAGAAGAAATGCGTTTGGGTGGACTTCGAATTAATCCCGTAACCAATATTTCAAGTACTTTAACGTATATCAACAACATAAAAGTTAGAAAAATAAAAGACAAAAATGAAATTCAAGTCAATGGTTTGCCTCAAAATCCGAACATTGCGTATTTAAGTTGGTCGCCAGATGAAACAAAAGTAGCTTTTACCAATACGACTTCAAAAGGTGTTGAATTATGGGTGTTAGACATTCCAACAGCTACTGCTAAGAAATTAACGGAAGATAATTTAAATGCAAACTCTGGAAGTCCTTTTTCTTGGTATCGTGACGGAAAAAGCATTTTGGTGAAAGCCCTACCAAAAAACAGAATGCCTTTAATTGATACTAAAAAGGATTTACCTAATGGGCCAATCGTGTCCATCGGTGAAGGAAAAGCCTCTTCCAACAGAACTTTTCAAGATTTATTAAAAAATCCAACCGATGAAATTAATTTTGAGAACTTAATCACTTCCGAATTAAACAAGGTAAACCTTGATGGCACTTCTTCTTTATTTAAAAAGGCCGATTCCTATATTGGAGAGTCATTTTCTCCCGACGGCAATTACCTGCTCATAAATGTTTTAAAGAAACCATTCTCCTATATTGTTCCTTACAGTAGATTTCCCATCACAACAGAAGTCTATGATTTAAATGCTAATCTTGTAAAAGTAATAAACGAGTCGCCTTTAACCGAAATTATGCCAAAAGGTTTTATGGCCGTAAAAAAAGGAAAACGTACTATTTCTTGGAGAAATGACGAACCGTCAACTTTATCTTTTGTGGAAGCTTTAGACGGCGGTGATCCAGCCAATAAAGTTGATTACCGAGATGAAATTTCTTTATGGAAAGCTCCTTTTAATGAAAAACCGGTTGTAATTTTAAAAACACCTCAACGTTTTTCAGGTGTTATTTGGGGAAATCAATCGGTTGCAATTGCTTATGACAATTGGTATGATACTCGTAATATAAAAACGTATTTATTCAATCCTTCCAATCCAGCAGAGGCTCCAAAAGTTATTTCAGACAGGAATCAACAAGACATTTATACCGATCCTGGTAACTTTGAAACAAAACGAAATCAATACGGAAGAAATGTATTAGCAATAGAAAACAACAATTTATATTTATTGGGGGATGGATTTACCAAAAAAGGTCAATTCCCATTTATTGACGAATTTAGTTTAGCTTCTTTAAAAACGAAACGTTTGTACCAAAGTGCCTTTACCAACAAAAAAGAGGAGATTCATTCGATAGTTGATTTCAAAAAAGGAGACATTTTAGTAAGCATTCAATCTCCAACAGAATTTCCGAATTATTATTTCAGAAATATAAAAACTAAAGACAAGCTAACTTCAATTACCAATTTCAAAAATCCATTTGAAAGTATTAAAAATGTTTACAAAGAAGTGATCAAATACAAACGTAAAGATGGTGTAGAATTATCTGGGACACTATATCTTCCAGCTGGTTATAATAGAGTTGCTAAAAAAGAAAAACTACCATTATTGGTTTGGGCGTATCCAGAAGAATTTAAAGATAAAAATTCGGCGGGACAAAATAATAAAAACCCAAACGAGTTTACATTTCCCTATTACGGTTCATTTATATATTGGGTAACAAAAGGTTATGCCGTTCTTGATGATGCTTCGTTTCCAATTATTGGAGAAGGAAAAACAGAACCTAACGATACTTTCATCACACAATTAGTATCTAACGGTGAAGCAGCCATCGATGCGGTTGACAATTTAGGCTATATCAATCGAAAAAAAGTAGCTATTGGAGGGCATTCGTATGGTGCTTTTATGACGGCAAACTTGTTAACGCATTCTAATTTGTTTGCTTGTGGTATCGCTCGAAGTGGTGCCTACAATAGAACATTAACACCATTTGGATTTCAAAGTGAGCAACGCAATTACTGGGAAGCCACTGAGGTATACAATACCATGTCTCCTTTTATGAATGCCGAAAAAATGAAGACTCCACTACTGTTAGTTCATGGTGAAGCCGACAACAATCCGGGTACATTTACGTTACAAACAGAACGTTATTTTCAAGCTTTAAAAGGATTGGGCGCTCCAGTCAGAATGGTGATCTTACCAAAAGAATCACACGGTTATGTTGCAAAAGAAAACATATTTCACTTGCTTTGGGAACAAGACCAATTCCTTGAAAAATATCTAAAAAATTAATAAAAAGAGAGGCTCCATTTGAGCCTCTCTTTTTCATTTAACAACTTCCAAATTCACATCCAATTGCAAATCTAATTCCGTTGGATGTTCAAAAAACAGGGGTTTCCCGTTGAAAGCCGATTTTATTAGATAATAACTTCCTTTAAAATAGCATTGCTTTACGGTAACTCGTAATGTTCCATTTTCGGAAACTTTCAATTGATGTGGATACACTAAAATGGTTTCTGATTGTCCTTCTTTTTGAATTAGCAATTCGTTAACTTCTCCGAACAAAGAAGCAATATATTTCGTTTTTGGGGTTGCATAAATTTGCATCGATGGTGCTTTAACCACCAACTGTCCATCCTGCAGTACAATAGTTTCATCTGAAAATGACAAGGCATCAGTACTGTCATGTGTGGCTACCATCACCGTAATTCCTCTGCTTTTTAAATAGGCAAAAAGATTTCGACGCAATGCATTTTTCCTAAAATTATCAATATGGCTAAACGGTTCGTCAAGCAACAAAATTTCTGGTTCTACTGCCAAAACTCGAGCAATTGCAACCCTTTGTTGTTGTCCACCACTTAAATATTTGGCTTTTGTATTTGCAAAAGCACTCATTTCGACCACTTCCAACAACTCGGCAATGCGTTGTTGTTTTTGTTCTGGATAAAAATTAGACAAAAACTTACCTACATTTTCTGCCACAGTAATATAGGGCATCAAATCAAAATCTTGGGCTAAATATTTGATAAAAGGCATTCCGGGAACCAAGTGAAATTTAGGTCCGAGCACTTCTTCTTCATTCCAGAAAATAGCTCCTTCATCAAGGTCATAGAGTCCGTAAATAAGTTTTAATAGTGTACTTTTTCCGCAGCCACTTTCCCCTAAAACAGCAATATTTTGTCCTTTTAGTATTTCGAATTGAATGTTTTTAATAATTGGTTTTTCGGTATAACCAAAAGTGATGTTAGCAACCTGAAGCATTGTATTTATTTAGGGGTACAAAATTACAAAGAATAGCTATAAAAAAAGCTGTCACAACGGACAGCTTTTTGTTAAATTTTATAACTAATTATTGTCCAGCTTCTTTCTTAGCATCTTCAATCATTTTTTCATTTGCAGTAATTGCAAACTCAACACGACGGTTTTCAGCTCGACCAGCATCCGTTTCATTGCTCGCAATTGGATCTGCTTCGCCCATACCTTGAGTTACAAAACGAGCTCCATTTAAACCTTTAGAATCCAAATACGCTTTTACTGCCGAAGCTCTTTGATTTGATAAATTCAAATTATAATCATCTGCACCTTTAGCATCGGTATACCCATAAATTTTGATATCGGTATCTGGATACTCTTTAAATACAGGAACCAATTTATCTAAATTTGCTTTTGCTTTTGAAGTTAGCGTCGCTTTATTAAAATCGAAATTTACCGAGTTTTCACCCAAAGTCAATTTAATTCCTTCCCCTACTCTTTCTACTTTGGCTCCTGGTAACGATTCGCTAATTTTACGTGCTTGTCGGTCCATTTTGTTTCCAATAACACCACCGGCAACACCACCTACAACACCACCAAGAACAGCACCTAAAGCTCCATTACCTCCTTTTCCAATATTATTTCCTAAAACACCACCTAAAACAGCTCCGCCAACCGCTCCAATTACGGCGCCACGCTGTGTATTATTAGAATTTTTTACCGATTCACAACTGGTAAAAATACTTCCCATTAAAATGGTAGCAGAAAGCGAATATATAAATGTCTTTTTCATCTTATTTATTTTTTTTGAATTGGTAAACCACTTTTGCTTTATTATTTCCCACCTGAACTACATCTGTTAATTGAAATGATTCTAGAGTTTGATTTCCTAAAGCTAGGATATAACCCGAAGTTACTTTTCTAGCTTTTTCTCCTTCATTTAGAAATTTCAACACTACCTGCTGTTCTTTAGTTACGTACCATTTAAAATCGGAAGCATAAGCAGGACAGCCCGACTTCGCCAAAGCCATTTTTCCCGTATCATTATTCGATACAAAATTCCAAGTACTGCCTTCAAAACATTTGGCATCAGCTACTTCAAAAGCAGTTACTTTAAAATACTCAGAACCTGGAAAGCTAACAGAGGTTAACGTCCAACTTCCTTTCATGGCCACTTGTGATTTTCTGTCAACCGTCGTGGAAACAAGTTGTTCTTTTGGCTTACAAGAAACAATCATTCCGAATAATCCCAATACTAAAATTAGTTTTCTCATTTTGTTTATTTTTTTTAACGTTTTTCAGTTTACAATAGTCATGCCAATTTACGGAAAATTAACAAGAAAATAAAGCAATTTCAAGTCAATTTGTCATTTTTTTAACTTTGGTATTCATTTTGACTGGTTTAAGAAAACATAAACTAAAATTAAATACTATGACAACAGGAAAAATTAATGTTTCGGTAGAAAACATCTTTCCCTTAATCAAGAAATTTTTATACAGCGATCATGAAATTTTCTTACGTGAGCTGATTTCAAATGCTACCGATGCTACTTTAAAATTAAAACATTTAACAAGTATTGGAGAAGCCAAAACGGAATATGGCAATCCGAAAATTGAAGTCAAAATTGACAAAGAAGGCAAAAAAATTCACATTATCGACCAAGGGTTAGGAATGACTGCTGATGAAGTGGAAAAATACATCAATCAAGTTGCTTTTTCTGGGGCTGAAGAATTTTTAGAAAAGTATAAAGATTCTGCCAAAGATTCAGGAATTATTGGTCATTTCGGATTGGGATTCTATTCGGCATTTATGGTAGCTGAAAAAGTGGAAATCATTACCAAATCGTTCAAAGACGAACCAGCGGCACATTGGACCTGTGACGGAAGTCCAGAATTCACCTTAGAACCGCATACTAAAACAGATAGAGGTACTGAAATCATTTTACATATTGCCGAGGATTCTTTAGAGTTCTTGGAAAATCACAAAATAAATGAGTTGTTGACGAAGTATAATAAGTTTATGCCAGTTCCAATTAAATTCGGAACAAAACAAGAACCACTTCCAAAGCCTGAAAACGCGCCTGAAGATTATAAAACAGAATACCAAGAAGTTGACAACATCATCAACAATCCGAATCCGGCATGGACAAAAGCACCAACCGAATTAAGTGAAGACGATTATAAAAATTTCTACCGCGAATTGTACCCAATGCAATTTGACGAACCGTTATTCAACATTCACTTAAATGTAGATTACCCTTTTAATTTAACGGGGATTTTATATTTCCCTAAATTGGGAGACAACATCCAAATTCAGAAAGATAAAATTCAATTGTTCCAAAATCAGGTCTATGTAACCGATAATGTCGAAGGAATTGTTCCTGAATTCTTAATGATGTTAAAAGGAGTGGTTGATTCGCCAGATATTCCCTTAAATGTTTCGCGTTCGTACTTACAAGCCGATGGAAATGTGAAGAAAATATCAAATTACATCACTCGCAAAGTTTCCGATAAATTAAAATCGTTATTCAACGAAAATCGTGAAGATTTCGAACAAAAATGGAACGACATCAAAATCGTTTTAGAATACGGAATGTTATCGGAACCAAAATTCTATGAAAAAGCGGGCGATTTCGTATTGTATCCAACCACAAATGGAAAATATTATACTTTATTTGAACTAAAAGAAACCATTGCCGCAACACAAACCGACAAAAACGGAAAAGTAGTGGTCTTATATGCTTCCGATAAAGAAGCACAGCACAGTTATATCGATATTGCTTCAGCCAAAGGATATCAGGTGATTTTATTAGATTCTCCTATTGTTTCGCATTTGATTCAGAAACTAGAAGCGGATAACGAAAATCTTGTATTTGCGCGTGTAGATGCTGATCATATTGACAAATTGATTCAGAAAGAAGAAACACAAATTTCAAAACTTTCGGAAGAAGAAAAAGAAAAATTGAAAGGAAGTATTGAAACCGTTGTTCCAAAAGAAAACTACAGCATCCAATTAGAAGCTTTAGACAGTACTTCAGCTCCATTTATGATCACGCAGCCTGAATTTATGCGACGTATGAAAGAAATGAGTGCTACGAGCGGAGGCGGAATGTTCGGAATGGGTCATTTCCCAGAAATGTTTAATTTAGTGGTAAACACCAATTCGGAACTGGCAACCACCATTTTAAATAGCTCCGAAGATGCTCAAAAGGAATTGGTCAAACAAGCCTTAGATTTAGCCAAACTTTCTCAAGGACTACTAAAAGGGGAAGAATTAACCTCTTTCGTAAAAAGAAGTTTCGAAACGTTGAAATAATACTTGAACCCATAAGCCTAAAAAACCTGTCAGATTTTAACTCTCTGACAGGTTTTTTTTGCATAAAATTCATTAAATTTGATAGAATTCATGGCTAATAAATGGAAAGAAAAACGCCAAAAGATGTTGATGATTATATTTCTTGGTTTCCGGAAGAAACTCAGAAATTGTTATGTGAAATCAGAAACACCATAAAAACCAATGCCCCACAAGCCGAAGAAACAATTAGTTATAATATTCCAGCCTATAAACTAAATGGAATTTTACTCTATTTTGCTGGCTTCCAAAAGCATGTCAGTATTTACCCTGCTCCAAGAGAAGAAGCACTTTTTAAAGACGAATTGCAACACTATAAAGGCGGAAAAGGAACATTACAATTTCCAATACAGCAACCTTTGCCATGCGATTTAATTCAGCGCATTGTACTCTTCCGAAAAGAATGTAACAAAACCTGATTAAACCTTTCCCGAAAAAAGAAGTCCAATAGTCAAAACCGCTAAAACCAATCATCATGAATCACTTTTTCACAACGGCTTTAGTCATCTTAGGAATGACATCCTCTTTTGGTCAAGTAACCGACAATCCTGAATTTGCAGGCGAAAACTTTAGTCTCGAAGGGGCCTTAACCCTACTTAAAAAGGCAAATACAGTTGAGGAATTTGAGCAATTAATTAATGATGAACGGTACGAAGTGAATAATCTGGATTTGAACAATGATGGAAACATTGACTACATTACTATTGAAGATATAGTCGAAAATGACAAACATGTTTTTGTTTTAACGGCATTAGTTGGCGACAACGACAAACAAGACATTGCAACAATTGTCATCGAAAAAACAGGCAATGAGGAAGCAAGATTACAAATTTTCGGAGATGAAGATTTATATGCCGAAAATACCATTGCCGAACCTTTTGAAGTCTCTGAAAAATTAGATTCGAACAAAGGACCCGCCATGCCTGAAATTACTACCATCAGAATAATTGTTAATGTTTGGAGCTGGCCAAGTGTACGTTTTGTCTTTGCTCCTGGTTATACTGTTTGGATGTCACCAGTCCGTTGGGCCGTATATCCAAGATGGTGGAAACCCTGGAGACCCATTAGACATTCACTTTTTGTAAGCCGTTGTCAGGCGCATAAAGCATTCATACATCGCACACCCCACAAACATGTAGTCATTCATAAATCGTATAAAACAAAAAGACACACCTCTACTACAGTCGTAAAAAGTAGACGTGGCACAACCGTAATTCACAAAGGTAGAGCCGGAAAAGTAAGAGCGGTGCATACCCGAAGAAGGTAACCAAAAACATTAACCCCTAAAAACTTTTACCTAATAATCGCTTAAAATTTTAAACTAATACCCTATCTTTGCCGGCTTTTTAAAATTTAAAAATATGTCAAACAACAATATATTAAAAGGGGTTTTCTTGGTAGGTTTAGGTGCAACAAGTTATGGTATGTTAGCTACAATCGTGAAGTTAGCCTATGATGACAAAGGAATTTCAGGATTATCATTTACTCCTGCAGAAGTTATCAGTTCTCAATTCATAATTGGAATTTTGATCATTCTATTTATCAATGCTATTCAAAAACTGAAAAAAGGAACAGAAGTAATTAAAGCTTCCAAAAAAGACATTATTGAATTAATGGTAGCTGGAACTTCAACAGGGCTGACAAGTATTTTTTATTACTTAGCGGTAAAATACATACCCGTTTCTATCGGAATTGTATTGCTGATGCAAACCGTTTGGATGGGCGTTTTATTAGAGTTTTTATTAGAAAAAAAGAAACCTTCTGCCTTAAAATTAATCGCTGTTGGAATTGTTTTAGTAGGAACCGTCCTAGCAACCAATATCATTGAAAGTCAAAATAGTTTAGATTGGCGCGGAATTGTCCTAGGATTATTAGCGGCAGCTTCCTTTACGACAACAATGTTTACAGCTAATAAAGTTGCCGTAAACATATCTTCAGCGCAACGTAGTTTGTACATGCTTTTAGGAGGCGGAATTATCGTTTTCTTCTTCGCCTTATTTACACAAAACACTCCGTTTAACTATGACATCTTTTACAAATGGGGAATTTTATTAGCCATTTTTGGCACAGTTATTCCTCCTATGTTAATGAATGCAGGATTCCCTCATACCGGAATTGGTCTAGGTAGTATTGTTTCTTCTTTAGAATTACCCGTTTCGGTGACTATGGCATTTGTATTATTACATGAAACTGTTGTAGTATCTCAATGGATTGGTATCGCTTTAATCATTTTTGCGATTGTTATCATGAATATCCAATTCTCAAAAAAATAAGATTTTTTAACATCTTTAAGATTTTTTAGGTAAATTCGTAAGAAATAACTTCTTTATGAGTTTACCTTGGCATTTGTATTTAATGGCTTTGCTCTACATTTTAGCAGGCATCAACCATTTTAGAAATCCTAGAATTTACCTAAAAATTATCCCCAATTACTTCCCAAATCCTAAATTACTGAATCTCATAAGTGGTTTAGCCGAAATTCTTTTAGGCATCGGTTTATGTATTCCTGCACTATCGAAATTTTCCGCTTGGGGAATTGTAGCTTTATTAATTGCTATATTTCCTGCTAATGTGTACATGCTACAAAATGAAAAAGCCGCATTAGGGTTACCTAAATGGGTACGATTACTTCGATTACCCTTACAAGGACTACTGATTTACTGGGCTTTTACTTATACTTTATCATAACTAAACTATTTAAAACTATGAAAAAACTAGTAGCTGAATTTTTTGGAACCTTTTGGTTGGTATTTGGAGGCTGTGGAAGTGCACTTTTTGCTGCAGGCTATCCCGAATTAGGAATTGGATTTGCAGGCGTTGCTCTTGCATTTGGACTTACTGTTTTAACAATGGCATATGCCGTTGGACATATTTCAGGTGGCCATTTTAACCCTGCCGTTACGATAGGTTTATGGGCAGGCGGACGATTTGAAGGCAAAGACATTCCTTCGTATATTCTCGCACAATGTATGGGGGCAGTTGCCGCAGCAGGTTGCTTGTATACCATTTTACTGGGAAAATCAGGTTTTGTAATGGATAACACCAAAGCCGGAGTTTTTGCTACAAATGGTTATGGCACATTCTCTCCAGACGGCTATAATTTATTATCTGTTTTTATAGCTGAATTTTTACTAACCCTATTCTTCCTAATCATCATTCTTGGCGCTACTGACCGATTAGCCAATGGAAAATTTGCCGGAATTGCGATTGGATTAGGACTAACATTAATTCATTTAATCAGCATTCCAATTTCAAATACTTCGGTAAATCCAGCACGTTCCTTATCACAAGCAATCGTTGCTGGAGGAGTTCCTATGCAACAAGTATGGCTCTTTTGGGCCGCTCCTATTTTGGGCGCTATAATAGGTGGTTGGTTATACAACTATATCCTTCAAAAGAAAAATTAATTTCAATTAACAATGGTCTAAAGCGATGGAAATTCTGTCGCTTTTTTTATTTTTGAATATGAGTTTATTTCCAGATGAAAAAATAGTCTTTGATTTACCCGATGCCGAAATCGAATATTTCCCTAATTTCTTTTCGATTGAAAAAGCAAATGAAATATTCCACAAATTACAAACCGAAATTCCATGGCAACAAGACACCATAACGATTTACGGAAAAAATCACATACAACCACGTCTAACCGCTTTATTCGGAAATGAAGGAAAGCCCTATGGCTATTCCAATATTGTCATGCACCCACATCCTTGGAATCCGATGCTAATTTTTATAAAAGAAGAAGTCGAAAAAATTTGCCAGGAAAATTTTACAACTGTATTGCTTAATTATTATCGAAACGGACAAGATAGCAACGGTTGGCATGCAGACAATGAAAAAGAATTAGGTCGAAATCCGATAATTGCTTCCTTGAGTCTTGGTGAACCACGAAACTTCCAACTCAAGCATAATTCCATCGAAACAGCAAAACAAAACATCCTATTACAACACGGAAGTTTATTATTAATGAAAGGAACCACCCAACATTACTGGAAACATCAAATTCCGAAAACAAAAAAGGAAATTGGCAGCCGAATTAATTTAACCTTCCGAATTATTAAATAAAAGTTTTTATTAAATTTGAGAAACCAAACTACCATCATACTATGATTAACGAAATTATTCACTACTTTGAAACCATTCCTTCTTCACATCGAAGCTTTATAATTGTTGGTGGCATCACCCTATTTTGGCTCATTGAAAATGGAATTCCGCTATTTAAATTTCAATACCACAAATGGCAACATGCCTTAATTAATTTCTTTTTTACATTTACTACAATTCTAATCAATTTCACTTTGGCTTTTATATTGTATAAAAGTTCGGTTTGGGTTCAGGACAATAATTTCGGAATTCTGTATTGGCTAAACATCAAAAATCTTTGGCTACAAGCGATAATTGGTCTATTATTCATGGATTTAATCGGTGCCTATTCCGCTCACTATGTACAGCATAAAACAAAAGCCTTGTGGCGTTTTCATTTAATTCACCATACCGATAC
>JAGORP010000058.1 GCA_018062725.1 Flavobacterium sp. | reverse complement strand
CCATGACCTGGCATTATGGCTCCACTATCTTTAACACCTGCCTTTCGTTTAAACTTAGACCCTATCAAATCTCCAATTGTTCCAAAAACACTGACAATTATAGCAATAGGAATCCAATACAGACTACTAAAAAAGCTACCAAAAATTGTGCTTTCAGACAAAAGAAAGGCTGCTATGATGGCAAAAATCAAGCCCCCTACAAAACCTTCAATTGTTTTTTTAGGAGAAATTCTTTCAAACAATTTGTGTTTCCCAATCGATTTTCCAACCAAATAGGCAAAGGTATCGTTTGTCCAAATCAAGATAAAGATACCAATAATTATTGAAGGAATAAACTGGTTGTTTATCATTGGAATTTTTGTCATAAAAACAAAGGGCAAAATGATATAACCAATTAATTTCACCCATTTTTCTGTAATGGTAATCATGGGTCTAGAGGTATTCGAAAACAGCCAAAGTAACAATTGACTACATACTAAAACAGACACTAATAGCAATCCTACATCTGTAGAAAATTGATTTGAAAAAAACACGCCGAAAAGTAAATACAAAACTAAAGAAACCAATACAGAAGTCAACTTCGGCAATTGAATTAATGTCGAAAACTCCCTAACTGTTTGCAATAAAAACAATCCGAATAAAAACAGAAATGATTCTCTTGAAAATAAAGTGGCAAATATTAGCAAGAAAATATAAACAATTCCTGATAATGAACGTACTACGTTTTCATTCATCTTATAGATCTTCAAGCAGTAGTAAATATAAATTTTTAGGAGAACTTCCGTAGTGCAAGAAGTCTTCTTCCTTTACTTTTTCGAAGTATTTTATAGTCGTTATATTCGTTGGATAATCGGTAGTATAACGTTTTTTAATTTCTCTTAAACCGTCACTTTTGCTAATGATAATTTGACTAGTCGTCGCTACAATAACTATATTATCTGGCAAATCATTCGGCTTGTTTTGTTTGATTTGATTCGATGAAAATAAGACCGAACCTTCTTCTGCAATTAAATTTTCGCAACTGGCCAATAAAAATTTAGGTTGGGTAACATTGGTTCTTGAAATATTATTATCATCCAACATATTGAACAAACGGGGCTCTAAACACAAAGCTTCCGATTCAAACCAATCGTTTTCCTCTAAAATGTTTTCAAACTGTTCATTAAGCTCAGCAATGTTTTCACAGTACAAAAACTTTCCTCCGTTTTTCTTGAAGTTATGAGTAAACTGCTCATCAGCGGGAAGTTGAGAGTGCACATCTTGAAACGGATTATAGATACTTTCGTTCGATTCGCTTGATGCGTCACTACTAGAACCAAATATTTTTCTAAAAATACTCATATATAGCTTATAAATACTGGCAATTGTTGGTATTAACCTCAAAGATAAAAAAAACTCAATCTAATTTTAACATTAAATTGAGTTTTTTATGGATTTTATTAACTAAGTTTTAAACAATTTCTTCTGTTAAGTGCTTATCAAAAGGGCGCTTACCAAAAATAGCTTCTAGGTCATCTTTAAAAATAACTTCTTTCTCGATTAAAATATCGGCCAATTGATTTAACTTATCTTTATTCTCTTGAAGAATTTTAATGGCACGTTGGTATTGTGCTTCAATTAAAATAGATATTTCTTGATCGATAGTTCTAGCTGTCTCTTCAGAGTATGGTTTAGAGAAATTATAGTCGGTTTGTCCCGAAGAATCATAATACGTTATATTTCCTAACTTATCATTCAAACCATACACGGTAACCATAGCACGAGCTTGTTTGGTTACTTTTTCCAAATCGCTTAACGCACCGGTTGAAATATTATCAAATATCACTTTTTCGGCAGCACGACCACCCATTGTAGCACACATTTCGTCTAACATTTGGTTTGGACGCACAATTTGACGTTCTTCTGGCAAATACCAAGCCGCTCCTAAACTTTGTCCGCGTGGCACAATAGTCACTTTAATAAGCGGTGCAGCATGCTCTAACATCCAACTTACAGTTGCATGACCCGCTTCGTGAATGGCGATTGCTTTTTTCTCTTCAGGTGTAATGATTTTATTTTTCTTTTCCAATCCACCCACAATTCTGTCTACGGCATCTAAGAAATCTTGTTTGTCTACTGCTTCTTTGTTGTTACGTGCCGCAATTAAGGCTGCTTCGTTACACACATTCGCAATATCAGCTCCTGAAAATCCTGGCGTTTGTTTCGCTAAGAAATCAGTATCCAAACCTTCTACTTTTTTAAGTGGTGCTAAGTGCACTTCAAAAATTTCTTTACGTTCACGAACGTCTGGAAGGTCAACATAAATTTGACGATCAAAACGACCCGCACGCATTAAGGCTTTATCCAATACATCGGCACGGTTGGTGGCAGCCAATACAATAACACTTGTATCGGTTCCGAATCCATCCATTTCTGTCAGTAATTGGTTTAACGTATTTTCACGTTCGTCATTAGATCCTGAAAAATTATTTTTGCCACGAGCACGACCCACTGCATCAATTTCATCAATAAAAATAATGGCCGGCGATTTTTCTTTGGCTTGTTTGAATAAGTCACGAACACGTGAAGCCCCTACTCCCACAAACATTTCCACAAAATCGGAACCTGACAATGAAAAGAAAGGTACTTGAGCTTCACCGGCAACGGCTTTTGCTAACAAGGTTTTCCCTGTTCCTGGAGGACCAACTAATAATGCTCCTTTAGGAATTTTACCTCCTAAGTTGGTATATTTTTGTGGGTTTTTAAGAAACTCCACAATCTCTTGAATTTCTTCTTTTGCTCCTTCTAATCCAGCAACATCTTTGAAAGTCGTTTTGACATCATTTTTTTCATCAAATAGTTTCGCTTTCGATTTCCCGATGCTAAAAATTTGACCGCCACCACCTCCAGCGCCTCCGCCAGACATGCGTCGCATCATGAAGATCCAAAAACCAACTAGGATAATTATTGGTAAAAAGGAAGTCAAAATATCAGTCCAATCGCCAGATGTTTTATAATCGTAGGAAGCAATTTTATGTGCTTTTTGCGCTTCGTCTAATTTGTTTTGGAAAATCTCATCATTTCCAATTTCCAAAGTATAATGAGGCCCAACGTTTGGATTACCCAATACATCTTTAGGCTCAATTTTACTATGCGTTTTAGATTTTAACGCGTCTGCCTTCAAAAAGACTTCAGCAGAATTTTTATTATAAACAACTACTTTCTCTACTTGTGAAGAATCTAAAAACTGATAAAATTTAGAAATTGTTGTTTTCTGCGGAACCGACCATCTTGATTGTTCCGAAAAATACATTCCTAAAAAAATAATTCCAACAACGCCGTAAATCCACCACGGATTAAATTTGAAATTTCTTTGTTTATTTTCTTTTGACATAGATATTTATGTGTTAATATTTGTTTTCAATCGTTGTGATTTTAGCATCACCCCAAAGACTTTCTATGTTATAGTACTCGCGAATGTGTTTTTGAAACACATGTACCACAATGTGTACATAGTCCATTAAAACCCATTCTCCGTTTTCAGTACCTTCTACATGCCAAGGTTTTTCTTTGAGTTCTTTTGAAACTGATTTCTGAACCGAATTTACAATTGCATTTACTTGCGTGTTCGAATTTCCGTTACATACTACAAAATAATCGCAAACCGTATTTTCAAGTTCTCTTAAATCAAGAATATCTATATCGTTTCCTTTTACATCTTCAATCCCTTTGATGATATTTGCTAATAAAATATCGTTTTCTGCTGCTTTTTTGGCCATCTATTTCTTAATCTTTATTTTTGCAAAGTTATTGAATTTTGTCTTTATTTTGATGATAAATATGATATACTTCGATACAGTTTCAAAATCTGACATATGAAAACAATCAAACTCGATGCCATAGATTCTACAAATGATTTCTTGAAAGGTTTAATTCAGCATCAAACAGTAGAAAACTTCACTGTTGTAACAGCCAAAAAACAAACAAAAGGCAAAGGACAAATGGGAGCCACATGGGAAACTGAAGAGTCTAAAAATCTAATAACCAGTATTTTAATAAAAGAAACGTTAGCAAATTACGATGCTGTTTTTGAATTAAATATTGCCGTCGCCCTATCGTTAATTAATGCTTTAAAAAAAATAAATATTCCTGCATTAGCTATCAAATGGCCCAACGACATTATGTCAGATAATAAGAAAATTGCTGGCATACTGATTGAAAACATCTTCAAAGAAAAAGGAAATATCGAATCGATTGTCGGAATTGGATTGAATGTAAATCAAACCGACTTCAAAAACCTTCCCAGGGCAACATCTTTAAAAAATATAATGATGCAGGAGTTTGTAGTGGAAGAAATTTTGGGAGAAATTGTGACAAATCTTCAATTTTACACAGAAAAGATAAAAAACAAAGAAGTAGAGCTACTTTGGAGATCCTATCATGAACTACTTTTCAAAATCGGAAAACCCGTAGTTTTTGAAAATCATCATCAAGAAAAATTTATGGGAATCATTCAAGGAGTAAATAAAAACGGACAGCTGGAAGTAATGCTAGAAGACGACAGCGTTCAATCGTACGGCATCAAAGAAATTAGTATGATTTACTAGAAGTGCTCAGTTGCCAGTAATCAGTGTTCAGTCGACTGAGTACTGAACACTGATTACTGAGTACTATAATTTATGCATATTCTCTGCTAACGTTTCAATAAACTTAGAGATTGGCCCTTTAATCATCATGGCCATCATCGCATTAAATTCTCCTTCAAAAGATAATTGAATATCCGTTGCATCAGAACTCGTTTCATTAATATTAGCCGTTAAAGTAAAAGGCAATTTACTTGACGCTGCTCCTAAAACAATTTTTGAATTAGCTGTTGCTTCTTTTTTCACCAATTTAATTTCAGGCATCCCTTTTAACCCAAATTCGAAACAATTTTCATCAATTACTTCAAATTTCGCAATGTTTTCAGGCATTAACTTCTCAAAGTTTTTCACTTGAGATAATTCGTTAAATATATATTCGGCCGATTTTTGAACCGTAACTTTTTGACTTTCTAAATTCATTTAAATAGATTGTTAGATTATTAGACTTTTATATTGTTAGAAAAACAATTTATATTTTTTGACGTTTACGAATAAACAAATTAACAGATAAACTGTATTACAAAAACTATACCTCAACGCTCCACTCTGATGGATTTTTACGCCATTCTTTGAGTAACTCCTGTTCGTTTTCGGTAATATATTCTTTGGCAACAGCTAAATCCAGTAAGTTTTCATAATTACTTAGGGTAAACAAATCGACATTCGCCTCTTTGAAATTACCTTCTGCCACATCAAAACCATAGGTAAAAATGGCAGCCATCCCTTTTATGTTGGCCCCTTCATTACGAAGCGCTTCTACCGCCATTAGACTACTGTTTCCGGTGCTAATTAAATCTTCCACCACTACTACATTTTGTCCTTTTTGCAAAAAACCTTCCACTTGGTTTAAACGTCCGTGTTTTTTAGCTTCTGGACGAACATATACAAACGGAAGTCCTAATTCTTGCGCTACAAGTATTCCTACCCCAATCGCTCCGGTAGCAACACCTGCAATAACGTCAGGCTTTCCAAATTGCTTCTCGATGTTCTTCGCAAATTCGTCTTTTATAAAATTTCTTATCGCTGGAAATGAAAGAATTACCCTATTATCACAGTAAATCGGAGATTTCCATCCCGAAGCCCATGTAAAAGGATTTTTAGAATTCAATTTAATTGCATTTATTTGTAAAAGCAATTCGGCTGTTTTGGTCGCTGTGTCTTTATTAAAAATCATACTGCAAATGTATAAAGTTTTTGTCAACGATAAACCACTTTTCTTAACAAATCAGATTGTTAAAGAAACCGATTTTAAGTTTTTCTTACTTGAAAGCATTGACATCGAACAGCTTATTGTGAGTTATTTTCAGAATAAAATTCAAAAAGCCTATTTGTACCATCCTGACGAAAAAGAAATATTAAATACGTTGAAAACCAAAATTAAAGTAAATAATGCTGGTGGCGGATTAGTATACAACAAAAAAGGAGAAGTGCTCTTTATTTTTAGAGCAGGAAAATGGGATTTACCTAAAGGTGGTATGAATAAAAACGAAGAGATTGAAAATACTGCCATGCGAGAAGTGGAAGAAGAAACGGGCGTAAATGGCTTGAAAATTACCGATAAACTTCAAAAAACATATCATGTGTTTAAGCGTAATGGGAAATATCGCCTTAAAATAACACAGTGGTTTGAAATGCATACTGATTTTGAGGGCACACCTGTTGGACAAATTGAAGAAGGCATTGAAAAAGTAGCGTGGCTAAATCCGGAACAAATTGAAGACGCCTTAAAAAACTCTTTCGAAAATATCAAACTGTTGTTTGAAGAAGAAAAGAAGTTACAAGAATAATTAGTTTTTACTAAAAATTGCTATTCATAAAATTGGCTTTACCTTTGTCAAATGAATAAATTCCATCATTCCAACAATATATTGCTCAATTTAGGTATCGAGAGTCTAAATGAAATGCAAGAAGTCGCTCAAGATGTCATCCTTAACGACAGCAATGTTCTGCTACTTTCTCCAACTGGTTCGGGAAAAACATTGGCCTTTTTACTACCTATTTTCCAAATGTTACAAGAAGATAGCAATGCTGTTCAATGTTTAATATTAGTACCATCGAGAGAATTGGGACTACAAATTGAGCAAGTTTGGAAAAAAATGGGAACCCAATACAAAGTGAATGTTTGTTATGGTGGACATTCCATTGAAACCGAAATCAAAAACTTAAGCAATCCACCAGCCGTTTTAATTGGAACACCAGGAAGAATTGCCGATCACATTGAAAGAGAAACGTTTAAAACCGATACTATTAAAACCTTAGTTCTTGACGAATTTGACAAGTCATTACAATTGGGTTTCCATGAACAAATGTCTTATATTATTGGGAGATTACCCAAGCTAAACAAACGCGTATTGGTTTCGGCGACTTCTGATATTGAAATTCCGAAATATACCAGAGTTGTCAATCCGACTGTTTTGGATTTTATTCCAACAGAGGAAGAAAAAACCAATCTTTCCATGCAACTGGTCATTTCAAAAGAGAAAGATAAAATAAACAGTCTGTTTCATCTAATTTGCTCCTTACAATCGGAACAAGCCATTATTTTTTGCAACCATCGGGATGCAGTCGAAAGAATCAGCGATACGTTGACTGAAAAAGGAATTTACGCCACGTATTATCACGGCGGAATGGATCAGGACGAACGTGAACGTGCTTTGATTCAGTTTCGAAACGGAAGTGTGAGTTATTTAGTCACAACCGATTTGGCCGCTCGTGGATTGGATATTCCGGAAATGAAGCACGTAATTCATTATCATTTACCAGCCAAAGAGGATGAATTTACCCATAGAAACGGAAGAACCGCGAGAATGTTAGCTTCGGGAACAGCTTATATTATCATCCACGAAAGTGAAAAAAAACTAGACTATATCGATTATAGCATGACAGTTTTGAATGTGGAAAATTCGATAACACTACCAAAAGCACCTGAATTCCAAACGATTTATATTAGTGGTGGAAAGAAAACCAAATTGAATAAAATTGACATAGTCGGTTTCTTTTCCCAAAAAGGAAAACTAGAAAAAGGCGATTTGGGCTTAATTGAAGTCAAAGATTTCATCTCCTTCGCTGCTGTTAAGTCTAAAAAAGTCAAAGACTTACTTCATAAAATTCGTGATGAGAAAATGAAAGGTAAAAAATTCAAAATTGAAGTGGCGAGAAAAGTAGTCAAAAGAGAAGAATAGATCTTTAGACTTCTTAGACTAATTAGAAGATTGGACTGATTAGCGTTTTCTAATTAATCTAAGAAAGTCTAAGTTGTCTAAGCCAGTCTAAATTTTCACTCGTACCGCATCTGGAACCAACACTTTATAATCCCCTCCATTTCGAATTACGTCACGTACAATACTGGAGCTTATAAACGAAGTATTGGCTGCTGTCAGTAAGAAAATGGTTTCTATCTTAGATAATCTTCTGTTGGTATGTGCGATGGCTTTTTCGAATTCGAAATCGGCAGGATTACGCAAACCACGCAAGATAAATTCCGCCTTTAATTTTTTACACAATTCGATGGTCAATCCTTCATAGGTAATGACAGAAACCGTTGGTTCATCTTTGAAGGTTTCTTCAATAAATTTCTTGCGTTCTTCCAAAGAAAACATGTATTTTTTATCGGCATTGACTCCAATGGCAATGACAATTTCGTCAAATAACGGGATACTTCTTTTGATAATATCCAAATGGCCTAACGTTAACGGATCAAAAGAACCAGGAAATACAGCTTTTCTCATAAATTATTTATTTAGCGCTAATTCAATCGCATTCGAAAACAACTCTTGCAACGAAATTCCTGCTTCTCTTGCCTGTTGCGGAATCAAACTTTCGGTAGTCAATCCGGGAATGGTATTCATTTCTAACATATGAGGCTCTCCATTCACTAAAATATATTCACTGCGAGAAAAACCACTCATTTTTAAAATTTCATAGGCTTTCTTCGCTACTTCACGCACTCTTTTTTCTATTTCTGGCGAAAGTCGCGCCGGTGTGATTTCTTGTGATTTACCCAAGTATTTGGCCTCATAATCAAAGAAATCATTTTCCGAAACAATTTCGGTGATTGGCAATACAATTACTTCCCCTTGATAATTGATAACTCCGACAGAAACTTCTACCCCATCCAGAAAACTTTCGATGATGATTTCGTTATCTTCTTTATAGGCATTTTCGACTGCTACTAAAAAATCTTCTTTTTTATGGACTTTAGAAATTCCGAAACTAGAACCGGATTTATTCGGTTTCACAAAACAAGGCAAACCAACCCTATCTATAATTTCATCAACATTTACAACATCACCTAGATTCAAATAAAAGGAAGTCGCCGTTTTAATTCCGTAAGGTTTTAAAACCGAAAGCAAATCGCGTTTGTTAAACGTCAAAGCCGCTTGGTAGTAATCACAAGACGTTTGTTTCAAACCTAACAATTCAAAATAAGCTTGCATTAATCCGTCTTCTCCTGGCGTTCCGTGAATGGCATTAAAAACACAATCGAAAACAATTTTGCTTCCATTTACTGTAACAGAAAAATCGTTTTTATCAATTGGAAATTCATTCTCATTATCATCCACATACACCCATTTTTCTTTAAAAATATGAATTCGATATCCGATGAATTTTGATTTATCCAGATTTTGATAAACAACGTTTCCGCTTTTAAGTGAAATTTGGTACTCGCTTGAGTAACCTCCCATGATGATTGCAATATGCTTCATAAAAATTTATATAGTAAAACAAAATTATCATTTTTTTTCGGAACAAAACACTTTACAATTTTATTATCTTTGTCGAAATACGTTTTTATGAGTTTACAGAAATTTCTTTTGAGTATTACCTTTTTCAAACAAGTTTTCATTGCATTGCTAATTGTATGTGCTACTTTGTTTTTGTTTATGTATTGGATTAGTTTCACCACCAATCATGGTCAGGAAATTACCGTTCCGAACTTAAGTAAAATGACTTTAGAAGAAGCAGAAGACAAACTTGATGAGTTGGATTTAGACTATGAATTATTAGATACTGTTGATTATAATCCTGCTTTCCCGAAATTGGCCATTGTAAATCAAGATCCAAAAGCAGGAAGTAAAGTCAAAGAAAATCGAGTGATTTATGTCAAAATAAACGCTTCTGAATATGCAAAAGTGCGTCTACCAGATTTGATTCAAAAAACTTACAGACAAGCTGTTCCAACCTTAAATGCGCTTGGTTTAAGTGTGGGTGACACTACTTATGTTCCTAATTTAGCCAAAGACATGGTGTTAGAAATGAACATCAACGGAAAACCTATAAAAGCGGGACAACAAGTATTAAAAATGACCAAAATCAATTTAGTGCTTGGTGATGGAAAAATAGGTTTTGGAGAAGAAGATCTTGAAAATACCAATCCAATTGATTCTACAGAAACTACAGATTAATGGGAATTACTTTTATTGAAAACGAAAAAGACGAATTAGAAGACGATTTATTCGAACATTATAAATTTGTGTCACCCAAAGGACAATCGATTCTTCGCGTAGACAAATTTTTAATGCAATTGATCGAAAATGCTACGCGTAATAAAATTCAACAAGCCGCCGAAAGAGGCAATATTTTTGCCAATGGAATTCCTGTAAAATCGAATTACAAAGTAAAACCTTTCGACGAAATAAAGGTCATGCTTTCTCATCCTCCATTTGAAAACCGTGTTGACCCAGAAAATATTCCATTAGACATAGTATATGAGGATGAATCTTTACTTCTCATAAACAAACCTGCCGGTTTAGTCGTACATCCTGGTCACGGAAATTATACCGGAACATTAGTCAATGCTTTGGCCTATCATTTCGAAAACTTACCGATGAATAGCAGCGAGCGTCCTGGGTTAGTTCATCGAATTGATAAAGATACCACGGGTTTGTTGGTCATTGCCAAAACTGATCAAGCCATGGCACATCTGGCCAAACAATTTGAAGACAAAACTACAGAAAGAGAATACATCGCGATTGTTTGGGGTAATGTAAAAGAAGATTCAGGAACCATTGAAGGAAATTTGGCCCGTCATGCTAAAGACCGTATGCAGATGGCCGTTTATGACAATCCCGAAATTGGTAAACCAGCCGTAACTCATTATAAAGTTTTAGAACGTTTTGGATATATTACCGTCATTTCTTGTAATTTAGAAACGGGAAGAACGCATCAAATTCGTGCCCACATGAAACACATTGGGCATCCGTTATTTAATGACGAACGTTATGGAGGGCATTTGATTTTAAAAGGAACCACGTTTACCAAATACAAACAGTTTGTAGAAAATTGTTTCAAAATACTGCCAAGACAAGCATTACATGCCAAAACACTAGGCTTTGAACATCCAATCACTAAAGAATATATGCGCTTTGATACCGAAGTCCCTCAAGACATGAAAGACTGTATTGAAAAATGGCGCACCTATTCTAAATCAAACGAGTTAGAAACGGAAGACTAAACTTTATGGGGAAACATACTTTACGAGAAGATAAAATTTGTTTAAATTGTGAACATGTAGTGGAACAACGTTTTTGTCCCAATTGCGGACAGGAAAACAAGCATACAAAAGAGTCTTTTCATTATCTATTCACCCATTTTGTAGAAGATTTAACACATTATGACAGTTCGTTTTGGAAAACAATCAAACATTTGCTTTTCAATCCGGCAAAGCTCACCAAAGAATACCTTGCTGGCAAAAGACAAAGTTATGTTCCTCCGGTAAAACTTTATATTTTTATCAGTTTTGTCACATTCTTTTTACTTTCAGTGCTTCCCGTTTTTCAAAATGAGAACCATTCAATTGTAAAAGTTGATACCGAAAAAAAGGAGGATTCCAGAAATAAAAAGATTTCGGATGTGTTTGCCTTAAAAGAATTTAAAAATACAGCTTCTGTCGATTCTATTCAAAAAGCACTTCCAAAAGAAGAAAAATATAATCGTGCTGAATATTGGCTGGCTAAAAAAATAGCCCATATTAGCGAGAACAATACTTTTGACGAATTCAAAGAAAAATTGATGACCTCTATTTTCCACAATTTACCAAAAGTAATCTTTCTGTATTTACCAATTTTCGCCTTTATTCTTTGGTTGTTTCACAATAAAAAACGCTGGTATTATTTTGAACATGGCGTCTTTACTTTTCATTATTTTTCAATGCTCTTGCTTTCATTTAGTCTTTTTACGCTATTAAGCTGGGTTTTGAGCTGGTTTGGAAAAAATACTATAACCGAAAATATTTCAAGCATTTCTTCCACAATAATGTTGGTTTGGTGGATTTTTTACTTTTTTAGATCCCACCGAAGAATGTACCTGGAAACTAAATTTACTTCAGGATTAAAAGTCAGTTTAATGTTGTTTATCAATTTTATATTTGTCTCAATTGCTCTAGTATTATTGATTGCATACAGTGCTTTAAATGTTAATTAAATCTAATAATTCTTGATATTTTTTTCCTTTTGGTTATATTCGTATATCAAATGTTTAAAAATGAGAAAAGAGTTATTCATATTAGGATTATTTACAATTGGACTTGTTAGCTGCAAAGCTCAAAATTCGGTTACAAATATCACCAGTGTAAAAAAAGACGGCTCTGTCGCCGACTACATCAAAACAATCACACAAGAGGATTTAAAAAAACATTTATATGTTATTGCTTCCGATCAAATGCAAGGTAGAAATACTGGAGAAGCCGGACAAAAAGAAGCTGGAAAGTACATTATTGATCAGTATAAAAATGCTGGAATTTCATTTCCGAAAGGTGCCAATTCATATTACCAACCTATTCCTGCTTCTTTTTTTCAAAAAGCATTTAGTCCAAAATTAGGTGATTCTGAAAACATTTGGACTTTCATTGAAGGAACTGAGAAACCAGAAGAAATTGTAGTAGTTTCTGCCCATTATGATCATGTTGGAATGAAAAATGGAGAAGTGTATAATGGTGCTGACGATGACGGTTCGGGAACAGTGGCTTTAATCGAAATTGCACAAGCTTTTCAAAAAGCTAAAAACGAAGGAAATGGCCCCAAACGCTCTATCTTATTTCTTCATGTAACAGGAGAAGAACATGGCTTGCACGGCTCTAGATATTACTCTGAAAATCCTTTATTTCCATTAGCAAACACTGTAGCCGACGTAAACATTGATATGATTGGTCGTCGTGATGAACTTCACAAAGACAGCAATAATTATGTATATGTGATTGGTTCTGATTATTTGTCTACTGACTTATTTGAATTGACAGAAAAAGCAAATAAAGAGTATGTAAACTTACAGTTAGATTACAAATACAACGACAAAAATGATCCGAATCGATTTTACTATCGTTCTGACCATTATAATTTTGCAAAGCACAATATTCCATCGGTTTTTTTATTTAATGGAACGCATGAAGATTATCATATGCCTACCGATGATCCTGAAAAGATTGAGTACGATGCTTTGGCTAAAAGAACACAATTAGCTTTTGCCATTGCTTGGGACCTGGCCAATAGAAACAATCGACCGGTTGTCGATAAATTATAAAAACAAAAAAAGCGTTGAAAATTTCAACGCTTTTTTATTTGCTTAAGGGTGAAAGACGGGTCTCGAACCCGCGACCTTCGGAACCACAATCCGACGCTCTAACCAACTGAGCTACAATCACCATTTATTCGCTATACAAACTTCATTTAATTCATAAATTCCGTTTGCGAGTGCAAATATAGGTCAAAAGTTGAGTTTTGCAAAAGATTTTTTTAGAAAATTATATTAAATCTCCTAAACTATTGACAGCCAAATATCTTTCGACAGTAAAACCTTCCCCATATTCGGTTCCGATAAGCCTTCCGAGGTCCTGAGCACGGTATTTTACACTATCTAAAAAGTTTTTAGA
>JAGORP010000057.1 GCA_018062725.1 Flavobacterium sp. | reverse complement strand
GCATTAGGCGATGCCGGTGCTGTGATTACGGATGACGAACAATTGGCAATTACTATTAAAAAACTTAGAAATTACGGTTCGGAGAAAAAATATTATAATGAAAGTATTGGTTTTAATTCTCGTTTAGATGAACTTCAAGCCGCATTTTTGAATATAAAATTACCAAATTTAAATGCAGAGAATGAAAAAAGGCAAAAAATCGCAAAACGCTATCTTTCAGAAATTAAAAATGAAAAAATACAGCTGCCCGCCGTTGCAAATATAGAAAATCATGTGTTTCATTTGTTTGTTGTTCGCACGCAAAACCGTAGTGAATTGCAGGATTATTTAAGTCAATATGAGATTCAGACCTTAATTCATTATCCCGTGCCGCCCCACAAACAAAAAGCCCTCAAAGATTGGAATCATTTGCATTTTCCGATCACCGAAAAAATACATGATGAGGTTTTGAGTTTGCCAATTTCGCCTGTCATGACAAGCGATGAGGTTACTTATGTCATAAACACGATTAACGCATGGAAATTTTAATTAAATCGTTCAATCGTCCGTATTACCTTGATAAATGTTTGCATTCTATCTATAAATATGCTTCCGGTTTTTCAAAAATTAGTGTTTTAGATGATGGAACTCCAGAAGAGTTTCTGACAAAAATTAAAGAAAAATACCCTCAAATTGAAGTTTTTTCTTCCAAATTAGCTCTAAAAAAGCAAAAACAGATTAAAAATCAAGAAAAATGCGATACAACCATTCCGATTGATTTGTGGAAATCTGCAGCAATCAATGCTACGGAATATTTCATTTTATTGGAAGATGATATGTGGTTTGTTCAGCCTATTTCATTCGAAAACTTCGCGACTATTTTAAAGCGAAATTCCATTGAAATGGTAAAGCTTTTTTGGCTAAACAATCCGATTCTAGTCACTAAAAATACTCTAGAAATTAATAAAGATTTAGAAATCTATCAACCCGAAATTTCAATACAATCACCGTTTTGGTATTCTTTTGTATTTCATTCTAAAATTCCGAAGCTAAAGGGGTTTTTGAAATTATTTGGCGTGTTTTCAAAAGAAAAAGAATTGCAGTATTACCAATGTTATAATGTAGCGGGTGCGGTATTCTCGAAACGCTATTTTGAATCACTTTGGCAAACCAATCAGCAAGAAGTCGCAGAAAAGAACCAAATTGTAAATGCATTGAAGTTTTTTGATAAAAATCCTAAATCTGAAGTTGCCAAAACAAAGGTTGAGGTTTTAAAAACAGGTTTTGTTACATCAGCTTTGCAAAAGGATTTTGTTTCCAATTTTTCTATCGAAATTGCGAATGCAGTTTTAAATCAGGTATGGTTAGAAAATAAGTTTGAAGTATTTTCAGATTTAAATTCGGATTTTGATATTGAAAAAATTAAAAACGAAATTAGTGCCATGACCGATGATGATTTCTATGAAAATTGGTTACTTTGGATTCATAATTTTAAACAAACCTACCTTAATTTCGGTTGTAATATAAATGAGTAATTCCGTAGATACATCGCACAAATCCATTTTAAAAGCCACAGGAATTTTCGGGTTCGTACAGTTGGTTAAAATCGTTTTGGGTATTGTTAGTATTAAAATTGTTGCGGTTTATCTGGGCGTTTCAGGTATTGGCCAGTTGGGTTTGCTACAATCGGTTATCAGCTTAATTGCTGCCGTTTCAGGATTCGGATTGCAAACCATAGTGGTACGAGAAATAAGTTTGAACTATCAAAAACAAAATTATGCAACAATCTTAAACGTATTACACAATTGGGCTTTTTATGTTGGAATTATTGGCTTTTTATTGTTTTTAATTACAGCACCATTTTTTATAACGGATATATTTGATGAGTTTTCATTGTTTTGGATCTTCCTTCTCGCGATTCAGTTCGTTTTTTCAAGTGTTTCTAGCTTCAGAGCAGCGGTGTTACAAGGCACCCAACAGTTTAAAATATTGGCTTTTAGTCAGGTTATTTCTGCAATTATACTTTCCGTTTTAAGTATGATTTTGTACTATTTTTTAGGATCAAAAGCCATTGTTTATGTATTATTTGCCAATAGTTTTATTGGGTTTTTTATTCAGAAATACTTTACCAGCGAAATAAAATTAATGCCTGATTTTCTAACTTTTGGAAGTTTAAAATCGAATATAAAGCCCTATTTTATAACGGGAACTTTGTTTCCTGTCAATATTATTTTTGGATATTTATGTGCTTTACTTGTCAAATATTTTTTAAAAGAGACTACAGCATCGACAGAAATTGTTGGGTTTTACGAAGTGGCTACGACAATTATGATTTCCTATGTAGGTTTGGTTTTTTCATCGATGGCTAGTGATTTTTACCCGAAATTGACTTCTATAGCTCATTTGCAAAGGGAAGCTTCTATTTTAATTAACAATCAAATTCAAATTGCCCTGTTGTTAGTGGTGCCTATTGTTGTTTTTTTGTATTCTTTTGGAAATCAAGTTCTTTCCTTGTTTTATTCTCCTTCCTTTTTGCCTGTTTTTGCGATTTTAAAAATAGGTCTTTTTTCTGTCGTTCTTAAAGCCATTACTTGGCCTTTGGGGTTTTATTTATTAGCTGTTGGAAATACGAAACGTTACTTTAAGCAAGAATTAATGAGCGACTTTCTTAATGTTTCCTTAAGTATTTTGGGCTATTATTATTTCGGATTACTCGGATTGGGAATTGCAATGGCACTAAATTTTACGCTGTACGGAACGTTTATTTCTTATATTATGTATGCGAAATATGGGTTTCGTTATGATAATCACACTTTGAATAGCATAGGTATGAGTCTTTCAATAACAATGTTGGCAATGCTTGTAACACTTTGTGGCTATGCTTCTTATTGGTTATTACCATTGTTTGTTATAGCTTCTGTATATTCTGTTTTTCAGATTCATAAGAAAATTGATTTAGGAGTAATTATAAAAAAACTAAAATCTAAATTTTGAGTGCACAGCCTTCCTATTATACAGCTTTAACGGGTTTAAGAGCTCTTGCAGCTTATATGGTGTTTTTTCATCATTATAATCCGTTTTTGTTTTTAGGGAATGACACGTTGCTGTATGGTTTTGCTTCGGAAATGCATGTAGGCGTTACACTGTTTTTCGTGCTTAGCGGATTTTTAATCGCTCATAATTACTTTCACACACAAATTGATTTTAAAAAGTACATGATTAACCGAATTGCTCGAATTTATCCCCTGTATTTTATTCTAACCACGCTTTCTTTTTTAGTTTTACAGGTTTGGCAAAATTCTGCTGGAATAAGTTCGGTTATGGTGTATTTGTCGAATGTTACTTTTTTTAGAGGATTTTCGGATGCGTTGAAATTTACTGGAATTTCGCAAGGTTGGTCACTAACAGTAGAAGAAGTATTTTATTTTCTTGCTCCCTTTTTATTTTTGTTTTTGAGGAAAAATAAAGGGTGGTTTTTAGGCTTTCCAATTTTGTTTTTTTGTTCCGGAATAAGTCTTATTGGAATTTTTAATTATTTTGACTTCCCATGGATGGAAAACCTAAATTTCATGTTAGATTTTACTTTTTTCGGTCGAAGTTTTGAATTTATTTCTGGAATATTTTTAGCTGTCTTCATGTATAAAATAAAGCCAATTGTAATAAAATGGACATGGATTGGTAGTTTTTTCATCCTGCTTTTTCTTTTTCTTTTGAGTTTTTTAAAACCAACGGTTGGATCAGTAGGAACAGAAACATGCCTAGGGAAAGTCATCAATACCATTTTGTTGCCAATACTCGGATTTTCACCTCTTTTTTACGGATTAATTTCCGAAGAAACGTGGCTTTCTAAACTATTGAAGACCAATTTATTTCAGCTTTTAGGGAAAAGTTCCTATGTATTTTATTTAATCCATATGGGTATATTTTACATGGCTTTAAATAAAGTTACGTCTTCTTATTTCTTACTTTTTTTAGGTTTAAATGGTATTTCAATACTATTGTATTTAGGGCTAGAAAAACCTATAAATGATTATATTAGAACCAAATTTTAAACTCAGTTTTAAATTTCAAAAGCAAAGCCTGAAACACCAATCCAAAATCGTTGTTTTTAAAATTTAACTGAATTTCATAGTGTATTCGTTTTAATAAATTTCGGTATTCCTTTTTAGAATTACACAGTTTAAAGGCTTTTTTCAAAATAATAAGAGTGGAAGTATTAATTTTTCTGGAATAGTTTTTATCGTGAAACTGACTTCCTAAGGAGTTGGATACGCGTCGTTTCTGAACCAAAATATCATCTACAAAATCTATTTCATAGGCTTTCGATAGACGAATCCAAAAGTCTAAATCTTCATAAGCTAAATTTTCATCAAAACCATTCAAGGTTAAAAACGCTTCTTTGGTAAACATGGCTGTAGGAGAACAAATGGTGGTTCCACTATCAATTATATTATAAAAAATGGAGCCTGTAGGTCTTTTAGTAAAAACTTTACCGTCATGATTTACGGCAAAATATTCATCTATTACTTCATCGTTTTCATTTATGTTTTGCAGATTTCCATACACCAATCCGAGATTTTTATAGTTGGAGCTCGCAAAGGCATTTACCAATTTTTGAATACCATCCGGAAGTAGTAGATCATCGGTTGCAAAATCGATTAAATAACTTCCGTTAGCAAAAGTAGCGCCCTTATTGAATGATTTGGTATTGCCTAGATTTTCTTGATTTTGAATAAAGGTACACTTCGGGTTTTTTTGTACCCATTGTTTTATTTTTTCAACGGAAGAATCGGTACTAAAATCATCAACAATAATCAGTTCTATGTTAGCATACGTTTGGTTTATAACCGATTGTAAGGCATCCATCACAAACAGTTCATGATTGTAGCACAAGCAAATTACACTAACTAAAGGATTATTTTCTGTGGGCATTTAAAAAAAAGCAATTATATTTGGGTCTAAATTAGGTATAATCCTGAGTTCACACAATTTTTATTCAATTTGGAACAAAAAAACTCAATTCAACTGATAAATATTCCTGTAGTAGAAGATACCAGAGGAAATTTAGCGTTTATTCAAGAAAATGTGATTCCCTTTGCATTTAAACGTGTGTACTATTTATTTGATGTTCCGACCAATGCGTATCGGGGTGGACATTCACACAAAGAGCAACAGGAATTTCTAATTCCATTAAGTGGAAGCTTTGAAGTGATTATTGATAATGGTTCTGAGAAAAACACCTTTTTTATGAATAAACCCAATGTTGGATTGTTAATCCCATCCGGTTATTGGCGGGAATTGCAAAACTTTTCTTCTGGAGCGGTTTGTTTGGTGTTAAATTCGGATCTTTTTTTAGAAGAAGATTATATTAGAGATTACAACGAATATTTGGCGACCAAAAAATGAAAATCCTTTACATCACACCAACAATTTATGACGAAGGTGGTGTTGCCAAAGTAATATCGGTAAAAACCAATACTTTAATTGAAGCTTATCACTGCAAAATTGGAGTGGTAACGTTTAATAATGATTTAACCGATACTTTTCATTCCTATCATCCCTCGATTGAAAAATTTGATGTAAAAGCTACAGGATTCAAACCTTTAAAAATTTTCAATTATTATCAAAAAGTAAAAGAAATTATAAAAGAATACCAGCCTGATGTGATTATAATTTGTGATTTCGGTTGGAAAGGATTTTTCTTTTCAAAATGGTTAAAAACGACTATCCCGGTTGTTTTTGAAGTTCATGGTTCGTTGTATAATGAATCAAAAAAAATCGAAAATAAGAAACTTTTAAATTATCGCGCATTTATTCGAAAAAAGTTGCTTTTCGGATATAAAAATGTGATTTTTTTGTCAAAATTGAGTCAAAATGAATGGAATAAGAAAGGTGAAATTATTCCAAATCCAATTCAAATCACCAATCAGGTGGCTCCATTGAAAAATCACACTGCTATTGCTATTGCCCGTCATTCTTATGAAAAAGGCATTGACAGATTGATAACAATTTGGGAAAAAGTAGCTCAAAACTCCAATTGGACTCTCGAAATTTACGGTGATGGCTATTTGTTTGAAAAACATCAAAATCAAATTGAAGAACTAGGATTGAATGATAAAATTAAGTTATTTAAACCTGTAAAAAATATACAAGGAAAGTTTTTGGAAGCTTCTCTGTTTGTCATGACTTCTAGAACGGAAGGTTTTCCAATGGCTTTACTAGAAGCGATGGAAGTTGGCTTACCTGTCATTGCATACGATTGCCCCATCGGCCCAAGATCGATTCTTACCAATGAGCATTCCGGATTTTTAATCGAAGATGGAAATGAAAATGAGTTTGTAGCAAAGGTTTTAGCACTTCAAAATGATGAAGCAACCAGAGAAAGAATAGGGCAAAATGCCAAACAAGAAATGCAAAAACTACATCCAGATGTTATAGGGAAAATGTGGTTTGATTACTTTACTTCCTTGACTTCAAAATCATAAAATAGCCCAACTTATACAAATCGAAATAAAAAAGCTTTGGGTCGGCAGAAAGTAGGTTTGTTATGATTTTTGATCTCCATTTTTTGAATATTGAAAAGAAAATACCATCTAATTTCCACCATTTTAGTCGCTGATACGCTTTTTGAAGTTTGGTAGTTTTAGCATCAATAATGTCGTTTTCTTCTAAGAAAAGTAAGGTTTGTAATGACTTCTCGGTCTTTTCTAAAAAGGCTTCCGAAGTTTCATAATTCAAATGAAAAACGGGATTATCAATGTGATGAATTTTTAGGTTATGTTGTTCCAATTGTTTGGCAAAAACCAAATCTTCATAACCGTATTCGGTAATATTTTCATTGAATTGGATCGTTTCAAACAAACTCTTCTGACATAAAATATTGGAAGTAAGTAATGTTAGATACGGATTTTGAATTCGTTTTACTGCCGAAAGGGCTTCACGTTCTTTACCATACTTCCAACGTAAAACTTCATTTTCTTTGGGTGGATTTTCTTTATACGCGATTCCGCCAAAAACAATTTTAGACGAAGAATCCTGCATGATTTCATTATAAATTCGAATAAAATTTTCGGTAGTAGGTTTGGTATCACAATCCAAAAGCAAAATCCAATTATATTTTGCATATTTAAGCAAGGAATTGATGTTTTTCGCTCTTCCTAAATTGAGTTCGTTTTGAATAAATCGACAATTAGAGAAGGTATTGATGACTTTGTTTTCTGCAATTGAATCAACATCAGTAGAACCATCATCCTGAACGATTATTTCAAATACAATTTCAGCTGATTCACATTGTTTTTGCACAATGGAAACTAACTTATGGGCCGAATAATTATAGGTTGGAATTAAAACCGAAAGCATTATTGATGATGATAAGGTTCGTTACGCAAGATAGTAAATCCACGATACAATTGTTCTATAAAAAACAACCGCACCATTTGATGTGAAAAAGTCATAGCGGAAAGCGAAATTTTCCCTTTGGATTTTTGGTAAACGTCGTCGCTAAATCCGTACGGGCCACCAATTACAAAGACTAACGTTTTAATGCCCGAATTCATTTTTTTCTGCAATTCGTCACTAAATCCAACACTCGAAAAAGACTTTCCATTTTCATCCAACAAGATTAAATGGTCGGTAGTCGAAACTTTAGCTAAAATTAATTCTCCTTCTTTCTCTTTTTGTTGTGCTTCGCTGAGATTTTTTACGTTTTTGATATCGGGAATAATATCCAACTCAAACTTGATGTAAAAGGACAAACGTTTGGTGTAATCCTCAATCAATGTTTGAAGATTTTTATTGTCGGTTTTTCCAATAGCAATTAATTTGATATTCATATATTCAAGTCGTATAGGATGAAGTTACAAAGTTGCAAAGTTTTTTTAAATAACCGAATGAACAAATAACCAAATCCACATTTTTCCCTATTTTAGCCTTATAATTTAATACACATGATTTCAGAAGCACAATTTCAAGAGGAATTACTCTCCATTATACATAACGGAATTAGAGAAGATATTGGTCCTGGGGATTATAGTTCTTTGGCTTGTATACCTGCTTCGGCACAAGGTAAAGCCAAATTATTAGTGAAAGATAATGGGATTATTGCAGGTGTCGAATTTGCTAAAATGATTTTTAATCATGTCGATCCATCCATGCAAGTAGAAACATTTATTCAGGATGGAAGTCAGGTACAATATGGCGATGTGGTTTTTCATGTTTCAGGAAGTTCACAGTCGATTTTGAAAGCCGAACGATTGGTCTTAAATTCGATGCAACGTATGAGTGCTATTGCGACCAAAACCAATTCGTATGTTAGGTTGTTAGAAGGTACTCAGACAAAAGTGTTGGATACTCGAAAAACAACTCCCGGATTTAGAGCTTGTGAAAAATGGGCTGTAAAAATTGGAGGTGGAGAAAATCACCGATTTGCTTTGTATGATATGGTTATGCTAAAAGACAATCATAATGATTTTGCAGGCGGTATTACGCAAGCCATTTCCAAAACAAAAGCCTATTTGAAAGCGCATAATTTGGACTTAAAAATTATTGTAGAAGCCAGAAATCTTGCTGAAATCGCTGAAATATTAGAATCGGATGGAGTATATCGAATCTTAATCGATAATTTCAATTTTGAAGACACTAAAAAAGCGGTTCAAATGATAGGAAACAAATGTTTGACAGAATCTTCTGGAAACATCAATGAGAAAACCATTCGTGAATATGCCTTGTGTGGTGTGGATTATATTTCATCGGGTGCTTTAACACATTCGGTTTATAACATGGATTTGTCTTTAAAAGCAATTTAAATGAAAAGATAGTAAGTAAAAAGACATAAGTAAAAAGGGATAAGCATATTTGAATTATTAGGTTGCTTTTCCCTTATCCCTTTTAACTTTTCCCTTATCCCTAAAAAAATGTCAGAAACAAAAGAAATACTACTTAAAATCCCTGTCCTCAAGCAACTGGTTGTTATTTTAGATAACATCAAATTGCCTTGGTTGGAAGGGTTGTCGTTTTATGAACTCATCGATTTTTATATTTCCGGGATCCTTCAAGGCGGAATTAGCTATCGTGCGGCGGCCATTGCCTTTAGTTTTTTTATGGCGTTGTTTCCGTTTGCATTATTTATTTTAAACCTTATTCCTTATATTCCGCTTCCCGGGTTTCAGGAAGATTTTTTACTTTTTATACAAGATAATGTACCACCAACCACTTTTGCGGCAGTTGAAAATATTATCAATGACATCCTTCATAATAGTCAATCGGGACTGTTATCTTGGGGGGTGGTTTTATCGGTATTTTTAATGACAAATGGTGTCAATGCGGCTATGAGCGGATTTGAAACTTCGCTACACGTTACCGTAAAACGTCCATACTTTCGTCAGTATGTAGTTGCCTTACTTATTTCCATGTTGCTAACGTTTATATTGATTGTTACTATTTCTTCCATAGTGGTTTTGGAAATCATAATTCAAAAAACAATTATTCAAGATGTACTTTCAAGTAGAGTTTCGGAAAAAATTTCACTGATTGAATTAGGAAGATATGTGTTTGTTGTTTTGATGATAATGTTGTCGACTTCCATTTTGTTTAAATACGGAATCAAGCAATCGAAGACTAAAAAATTAATTACCATAGGAACTATTTTTACGACCATTTTAATAGTTTTGTCTTCCTATTTCTTCGGAATTTGGGTTGTGAAATTCTCAAAGTACAATGAACTTTATGGTTCCATTGGAACTCTTTTGGTCGTGATGTTTTATCTTTGGATCAATTGTATGGTCTTGTTATTGGGATTCGAATTAGACGCAACCATTAGAAAATTAAAAAAAATAAGTCAGATATGAGAAAAATAATATTCTTTTTATTCTTTTTTGGATGTTTCCAAAGCAATGCACAAACGGTTTTAGGCAAATGGAAAACCATCGATGATAAAACCAAAGAAGTAAAATCGGTGGTGGAAATCTTTGAGAGCAATAACAAAATTTACGGCAAAGTTGTAGAAATTTTTGATGCCACCAAACGCGATAGAAAATGTGAAAAATGCGAAGGAACCGATAAAAATAAGCCTATTTTGGGAATGCAAATCATTAGAGGTTTAAAGAAAGAAGGAGAAGAATTTGATGGAGGTAAAATCATCGATCCCGAAACAGGAAATATTTATAAATGTATTATAAAATTAATTGGCAAAGATAAATTAGAAGTACGTGGATATATGGGATTTGCACTGATAGGCCGTTCACAAACTTGGGTTAGACATAAATAATGCACTATTTCATAGAAGTAATTATTCCTATTGCGCTTCCGCAAACTTTTACATACAAAGTTTCCGAAGCCGAATTTGACTACATCCAAATTGGGGCTCGCCTGGCAGTACCTTTCGGGAAAAGTAAATTCTACACTGCCTTAGTGGCCGAAAAACATCATAATGCACCCACTTTATACGAGGCCAAAGACATTCATCAAATTATAGATGAAAAGCCAATTGTTACCAAAATCCAATTAGAACATTGGAAATGGATAGCTTCCTATTACATGTGTTCTATAGGAGAAGTTTATCGTACAGCATTGCCTTCCGCATTATTGTTGGAAAGTGAAACGTTAATTTCAGCTAAAAAAGAAGGTATTGTGACAGTTGATGATTTGTCTGATGACGAATTCTTATTGGTAGAAGCTTTACAGCAACAAACGTCCTTAAAAATTAGCGAAATCACTTCGATTTTAAATAAAAAGAAAGTTTTTCCAATCATTCAGCAACTTTTGGAGAAGAATATCATTTCCCTACAAGAAGAAATGGTGGAAGATTACAAGCCTAAATTGGTTCGTTATATTCGATTGTTTCCTGAGTTTAATTCGGCAGAAAGGTTAGAAGAATTGCTTACGATTCTAAAAAGTGCTCAAAAGCAAAAGGATTTAGTGCTGAGTTATTTTCAGTTGAATGCTTCAGAAAGAAAACCAATTTCAGTAAAACAACTAACGGAATATTCGGGTGCTTCTGCTGCAATTGTAAAAGCGTTGATTGAAAAAGAAATTTTTGAAGAATATTACCTGCAACACGATCGGGTTTCCTTTGATGAGGTTGATGAGAGTCAGCTACATTTAAGTGAAGCACAATCGGAAGCATTAAGCTCCATTCAAACCATTTTTAGTAAAAAAGAAGTATGCTTGCTTCATGGAGTTACCGCTTCCGGGAAAACAGAAGTCTATATCAAACTGATTGAAGATTTTTTAACCCAACAAAAGCAAATATTATACTTGCTGCCCGAAATTGCTTTAACAACGCAATTAGTGTCCCGATTAACAAAGCATTTCGGAAATAAAGTAGCGGTTTTTCATTCTAAATATTCGAATAACGAACGCGTTGAGGTTTGGAATCAAGTGGTGAATTCTTCCGAAAAAGCTCAAATTGTAATAGGAGCAAGGTCGGCTTTGTTTTTACCGTTTCAAAACCTTGGATTGATTGTGATTGATGAAGAACACGAACAAACGTTCAAACAAGTAGATCCAGCACCAAGATACCATGCCCGTGATGCCGCTATCGTTTTGGCTAATTTTCATAAAGCGAAAGTGGTTTTAGGTTCGGCTACACCAAGTATTGAAACGTATTTTAATGCCCAAACGGGGAAATATGGTTTAGTAGAGTTACACGAACGATTTGGGAATGCAGTGTTGCCTGAAATCAAATTGGTCGATCTAAAAGATAGTTATTTCCGTAAAAAAATGACGGGTCACTTCAGTCAGACACTTATTGATGAAATGACAGAAGCGTTGTCGAACGGGGAGCAAATCATTTTGTTTCAAAACCGTCGTGGTTATGCGCCGGTAATTGAATGTATGACTTGCGGACACATTCCGCAATGCCCACAATGTGATGTGAGTTTGACCTATCATAAATTTAAAAATCAGTTGCGTTGTCATTATTGTGGACACAGTATTGCCAAACCCACCAATTGTCACGCTTGTTCGAGTATCGATTTGACTTCCAAAGGTTTCGGTACCGAACAAATTGAATTGGAACTGACCGAATTGTTTCCAACCAAAAATATCAAACGGATGGATCAAGATACCACGCGTGGTAAATATGCTTTTGAAAAATTGATTGATAGTTTTAAAAACAGAGAGATCGATATTTTGGTAGGCACCCAAATGCTAGCCAAAGGATTGGATTTTGATAATGTGTCACTCGTTGGAATTTTAAATGCCGATTCGATGTTGTATTTTCCTGATTTCAGAGCTTTCGAGCGCAGTTACCAAATGATGACACAAGTTTCGGGTAGGGCAGGACGTTCTGATAAAAAAGGAAAAGTAATTATTCAAACGTATAATACGGCGCACAATACCATTCAACAAGTTACCAATAACGATTATACGGGAATGTACAAGGAACAATTGTACGAACGAAAAATATACTACTATCCGCCTTATTTTAAGTTGATAAAACTCACGTTAAAACACAGAGATTACGAAAAGCTGAAAGAAGGAGCGATGTGGTTGTATCAAGTATTAAAACAGCAGTTTGATATTCCTGTTTTGGGTCCAGAAGAGCCACCAGTAAGTAAAATTCGCAACGAGTACATTAGAACAATCTTGATTAAAATTCCGCAAGAAAAGCCACTAGGAAGCACAAAAAAAACTATCCAGAAAATTCTAAATAGTTTTGATGCGGTTTCGCAATATAGAGCGATAAAGATTACAATAAATGTAGATGTAAATTAAACGTCTAAGGCTTTTACTAAATCTTCTTTCTTATTTCTACTTAAAGGTATTTTTGTTACACCAATTTCTGCAAATTTACTGTTGAATTTCTCAATCTTATCTACATTGATAATAAATGATTTATGAACGCGAATAAATTTCTCTTTAGATAAATCTTTCTCAAATGATTTCATGGTAGAAAGTACCAAGTGGCTATCGTCTTCGGTTACTATTTTTACATAATCACCGTAGGCTTCAATCCATTTAATTTTAGAAGTATAAATTTTCAACTTCTTTAAATTACTCTTAATGAATATATGTTCTCCTTCTTCTTCAAAACCAGTGTCTTTACGAAGCATGTACATATCCATGGCACGCTTTACAGCGGCATTAAAACGCTCTTTGGTGATTGGTTTTTGCAAATAATCGGTGGCATCATAATCAAAGGCTTTTACCGCATACTCTGCTTTTGCCGTAATAAAAATGATTTGAGGCTTTTCTTTTAAGCCGTCGAGCAAATTGAATCCGTTAATGATAGGCATCTCAATGTCTAAAAATAACAAATCGACTTGTTTGGTAGCCAAACAATTTTTAGTTTCAACGGCGTTAGAAAATTCGCCCACTAAATTTAAATTCGGATGAGAATCCACCAACTTTGTGACCAAAATTCTTTGGATAGAGCTATCATCCACAACAATACAGTTCAATTTCATAAGCATCATTTTTAATAGATTGGTGTGTTAAAAATAACATAAAAAAGTTATCCTCCAAACAATTTTGTACAAAAAATGCAATTTCATCGATTATTTATAGGAATAGTTTGCTCTTTTAAAAAAAAGAATTACTTTTGCACCCAATTTTATAACAAATAAATTTATTATTATGAATCATTATGAAACTGTTTTCATCTTGAATCCCGTTTTAT
>JAGORP010000056.1 GCA_018062725.1 Flavobacterium sp. | reverse complement strand
GAATTATATCTTTCTGAAGGTGCTGAACAAAAAGTATACCTAAAAGATGAAGATGAAGTATACAAACTAAATGACTCCATTTATTATTCAAGTTGGTTAGATTATTTCTACAATTTATTATTAAATAATTACTTTTTCCCCGACACAGCATACAATCTAATTGGTTTTTATAAAATTGGAAATATTTTATATGCTCAAGTTGAACAAAACTATATAAAAACCAATCAAAAAAACCGATTTAGAAAATGTAAAAATTTTTATGACTAATAATAGATTCATAAACACCAGAAATCATGACTATTACAATCCTGATTTAGGAATCATTTTAGAGGATTTACACGATGAAAATGTCCTTACAAATAATGATTCCTTATATTTTATAGATACTGTTTTCTTTATTAAGTCTGAAATATTTTGGACAAAAAAACTAAAATAATATGTTCGTACGCATCGTCAAATTAAGTTTCCACGAAGAAAATATCCCCGCTTTTTTAGAAAATTTCGAAGAAATGAAAGAAAAAATTCGAAATGCACCTGGAAATCGCTTTTTAGAATTATATCAAGACAAACACAATAAGTCTATCTTTTTCACCTATAGTTATTGGGAAACCGAAGCCGATTTGGAAAACTACCGCAACTCGGAATTATTTTATGAAGTGTGGACGTTTACCAAAAAGCTTTTTAATGACAAACCAGAAGCTTGGAGTGTAGATAAATTAGTTTCCTTAAAATAAGCTTAAAACGATAGGCATTTGGAAGTTTATGCTATTTTTGCCTAAAATTAATACCTAAATATCTATTATACATCAATGAAAGCGATACTCTATAAAGAATTCCGTTCCTTTTTTGGCTCCCCCATAGGATACTTAGTCATTGCCATTTTTTTATTGCTTACTGGTTTGTTTTTATGGGTTTTTGATGGAGATTATAATATTTTAAATTCTGGCTTTGCCGATTTAACGCCGTTTTTCACCATTGCTCCTTGGATATTACTTTTCTTAATCCCGGCCGTAACCATGAGAAGTTTTGCAGATGAAAAAAAACAAGGCACTATGGAATTACTACTTACCAAACCCATGAGTTTGACAGAAATTGTTGGTGGAAAATTTTTAGGTTCTTTTATACTTTTGCTCATCGCCATTATTCCGACCTTAGTCTATGTTAAAGTAGTTTACGATCTTGGTTTACCAGAAGGTAATTTAGATTTGGGAAGTACTATTGGTTCTTATTTCGGATTGTTTTTTTTAATGGGTGCTTACACCGCTATTGGAATTTATACTTCATCTCTATCTGACAATCAAATTGTAGCGTTTTTAGTTTCTGTTTTATTGTGTTTTGTGATGTATTTTGGATTTCAAGGTATTTCAACACTTAGCGCATTTGGGAACTTCGGCAATACAATTGCTGCGTTGGGCATGGATTATCATTATAAAAGTATGTCACGTGGTGTGATTGACACCAGAGATGTCATTTATTTCCTGAGCATCATGGTGGTTTTTATTGCATTAACGGTTTTAAAATTAAAATCATACAAAAAATAGTAGGCCGTGTTCAGGGAACAGAATTCCGTTCAAAACTGTACGCTAAAAAAGAAACTTTAATATGAAAAATAATATCAAAAAATTTCTATACCTAATCATTGGAATACTAGCCATAAACGTTGTGGGGAGTTTCTTCTTTTTCCGATTTGATTTAACCCAAGACAAACGATATACCCTTTCTGATACTACTTTAGACATTCTGAAAAATGTAAAAGAACCGTTGTATATCGATGTGTTTTTGGAAGGTAATTTTCCGCCTGAATTCAAACGATTACAATCGGAAACCAAACAAATACTTGAAGAGCTGAAAGCATACAATTCGAATATTATTTTTCAGTTTGTCAATCCATTAGAAAACCCTGACGAAGCCGAAGCGGTTATGGCTTCATTTTACGAACGCGGACTAACCCCGATCAAAATTACGGTTGATGAAAAAGGAAAACAATCGCAAGAAGTGGTCTATCCTTGGGCCATTGCCACCTATAAAAGTAAAAGCACAAAGCTATCGTTGTTAAAAAACAAACTTGGTCAATCTACCGAGCAAAAAGTGGTGAGTTCAGTACAACATTTAGAATACGCTTTTGCCGATGCTTTGCACAAAATTACTACCGAAAAAAAGAAAAAAATTGCGTTTATAAAAGGTAAAAAAGAATTAGCCGATGTCTTTAAAGCCGATTTCCTGCAAACCGTTCGAGACAATTATTTTATCGCACCTTTTCCATTAGATTCGGTACAAACCAACCCGGAATTATTTACCAAAGCCTTAAAAACATTCGATTTAGCCGTTATTGCCAAACCTAAAGCCACCTTTACCGACCAAGAAAAACAAGTGTTAGATCAATTTATAATTAATGGCGGAAAAACTCTTTGGTTGCTGGATGCCGTTGATATTGACATGGATAACCTTAAGAAAACAGGAAATAGTTTAGCCTTCCCAATCGATTTGGGCTTAAACGATATGTTTTTTAAATATGGTTTTAGAATTAATCCGCTTTTAATTAAAGACATGCAGGCCGTTCCTATTGCCTTGGCAACTGGGAATCAAGGCAACGAAACACAATATCAAAACTATCCTTGGCTGTATTCCCCATTTGTTTTTACCGAAAGTAAACACCCAATTGTGAATAACATTGACGGAATCAAATTTGAATATGCCAACCCAATTGACACTCTTAAAAACGGAATTAAGAAAACGATTTTATTAAAATCTTCGCCGTATTCTAAAAAAATTGGAACTCCTGTAGAAGTCAATTTGGAAATGGTAAACGAAAAACCAAATGCACAAGACTATACTCCGGGAAACCTGAATGTAGGAGTATTATTGGAAGGAAAATTTCATTCGGTTTTTGAAAACAGAGTTTTGGCTTTTAAAGATGCTACTTTTAAACCTACAAATAAATCGTCAAAAATGATTGTGGTTTCCGATGGAGATGTGATCAAAAATCAATTGGACGAACGTGGACAACCGATGGAATTGGGATTTGATAAATGGACCAATCAAGTATATGCAAACAAGGAATTCTTGATGAATTGTGTCAATTATTTATTGGATGATAACGGACTTATTAACATTCGTAGTAAAGAAGTTGATTTACCATTATTAGACAAAGAGAAAGTATCCGAAAACTACACCTACACGCAGTTCTTGACTGTCGGGCTTCCGCTGGTGATTTTAGGGATATTCGGAATGGCATTTACCTACATGCGAAAACGTCGTTTTTCGAAGTAGTTGTTGATAAAAAATATTTTATAAACTAATAGTTTACGATATATTTGTAACACATTAAAAAAATCCTACGTTTTTAGGAAAATACTTTTAAATACAAAGCAATGAAATTTATTGTATCGAGTTCTTATTTATTAAAACAATTACAAGTTTTAGGAAGTGTTATTAACAGCAGTAACACCTTACCTATTTTAGATAACTTTTTATTCGAATTAAAACAAAACCAATTAGTAGTATCGGCCTCTGATTTAGAAACTACCATGTCGGCTACCTTAGAAATTGATTCGAAAAGTGAAGGAAGTGTGGCTGTACCAGCAAAATTATTATTAGAAATTTTAAAAACATTTCCAGAGCAACCTTTAACTTTCACCGTTGAAGAAAATAATACGATTGAAATTAGTTCACAATCGGGTAAATATGCTTTGGCTTATGCTCCAGGAGATGAATTTCCAAAATCTGTAAATTTAGAAGAGCCTTCTCAAACAGTTGTGCCTGCTGAAGTATTATCGACAGCTGTTAGCAAAACCATTTTTGCAGCGGGTAACGATGATTTACGTCCGGTGATGAGTGGTGTTTTCTTTCAGTTTTCTCCAGAAGGATTAATTTTTGTAGCAACTGATGCACACAAATTAGTAAAATATGCGCGTACCGATGTGAAAGCATCGCAAGTAGCTGATTTTATTATGCCGAGAAAACCGTTGACTATTTTAAAAGGAATTTTAGCGACTTCAAATGCCGAAGTAACTATTGAATACAATGATGCGAATGCGACTTTCTCTTTCGATAATTATGTATTAACGTGTCGTTTAATTGATGGAAAATACCCGAACTATGAAGCGGTAATTCCAAAAGAAAATCCGAATAAATTATTGATTGACAGAACACAATTTTTAAGTTCGGTTCGTCGTGTGGCTATTTTCTCAAATAAAACCACACATCAAATTCGTTTAAAAATTGCAGGTGCCGAATTGAATATTTCTGCAGAAGATATTGATTATTCAAACAAAGCAGAAGAGCGTTTGACTTGTGATTACCAAGGGGATGATATGCAAATCGGATTCAATTCTCGTTTCTTAATGGAAATGTTGACGAATTTACAAAGTGACATGATTCAATTGGAAATGTCTATGCCAAATAGAGCGGGGATTTTAACTCCAGCTGACGGCTTAGATGAAGGAGAAACCGTTACCATGCTTGTCATGCCAGTAATGCTTAATAACTAAACTAAATACCAAACCAACTATTTTAAAAAACCATTCGTTTAAGCGAATGGTTTTTTTTTAATTTAAACTTGCTATAATTCGATCCAATTTTTCGTGATTAATCGGTTTGGATATAAAATCTTTGACCACAGAATAGTGCTTTGATTTTTCAATGTCGGTGACGTCTATAGAAGAAGACATGACAAAAACGTTGAGTTGGTCTTTCAATTCTGTTTTTTCGAGTCTTTCAAGAAATTGCCATCCATCCAATAGTGGCATATTCAAATCTAGCAAAATGATACATGGCAATTCTGAATTTTTGGAAAACAACAATTCCAACGCCTGATGTCCATCCTTAAAATCGACCACTTGACCAAAATTATGATGTTTTTCTAGTAGTTTTTTTAATACAAAAACAAAAATAGAGTCATCATCAATGATATAGGTTTTTTTGATTGCTGTAGTTGTCATATAAAATATAAATTAAAAATAGTTCCTACATTTACTTGGCTTTCTATTTCAATTCTTCCGCCCATAGATTCGATATGATTTTTGACCATAAAAAGTCCCAGTCCAACGGCATCAGGGTTTCCATGAAAGGTTTTGTACATGCCAAAAATCTTATCTTTATTTTTTTCCAAATCGATACCAATTCCGTTATCAGCAATAGAAAATTTAATTTCTTCCCCTACTTTGACCGCAGTAATTTTTATTTCTGGATTTCTATCGGGCGATTTATACTTAATTGCATTGGTTAACAAATTAAAAATAATACTTTCCAAATACGACTGGATGGCTATAATTTCTATAGCGGAGTCGACAGTTATCGTAACTTTTGCATTATTGGTTAACACTATTGCATTTATTCCTACTAATGCTTTTTCGATTTCATTTTTAAGATTCAACGTCGTCTTCTCGTTTTTCATTCCGCTTTGAATGGCAACTGTTTCATTTAAATAGAAAATCGTTTCAGATAATTTACTGGTACTTTGCTTGAGCATTCTAAAATACTCTTTTTGTTCATCCTTGTCTTCTGTTTCTTCATACAAATCAAGAATCATTGATAAATTACTAGTATGCGAACGGATATCGTGAGAGACAATATGCGTAAAATTGATTAATTTTTCATTTTGTTTTTCGGTGATTTTATAGAGACGATTTTTTTCCTTTTCGGCTTCTTTTCGTGCCGAAATATCTCGAGTTACTACAATATACTTGGTGTATTTCCCCTTTTCGTCATAAATGACATTCGCCGAATCCTCCCGCCAGTAGTAGGCTCCGTCATTTCCTTTAAATCGATGTTCGTATTTTATTTCTGTTTGCTGATTTGCCAATCCGTCATAAACCGTTTTCATAACTCGATCTACGTCATCAGGATGCATACTAAGAAATACATCTTGCAACGTCATTCCTTTGTAAAAGTCTTTGTCATAACCTAATAATTGAAGAAATGACGGAGAAACATAAGTCATATTACCGCCTTCAATTACTGCTACGCCATCGGAAGTGTTTTCGGTAATTAAACGCAGTTGCTTTTCACTTTCTATTAATTGTTCTTCAATTTCCTTACGTTCTTGAATATCTCTTGAGGTTATAATATATTTGGAGTAACTACCATCTGGATTGTAAATAATATTGGCCAAATCTTCTCTCCAATGGTAATTTCCATCTTTACCTTTTATTCTGAATTCGCTGGTAAAAGAGGTGACTTTATTTTTTATATTTTCTCCGATAAAATGCATTACTTTTTGACTATGATCAGGATGAATCAAATCAAAAATACTTTTCACAGGAAAGTTTTCTAAATCTACTTTATCAAATCCTAAAAATTTTCTGTAGGAAGGCGAGATATATTTAAGAGATTGATTTTCTATAACTACGAAACCATCGGTAGTATTTTCAAAAATCAAGCGCAATTGTTGTTCGCTTTCTTTTAATTTGAGTTCGGTGGTTTTACGTTGTTGAATATCTCTCGATATAATAATGTATTTAGAATATTCACCGCTATTTTCTTTATAAATAACACTTACAGAATCTTCTCTCCATTGGTAAGAACCCTCCGGACCTAAAAAGCGATATTCATAATTAAATTTAGTTATTTTATTTTCTAAATTTTTATAAACATTGGTTTTCATTTCAACAACATCCTCTGGATGGATGAAAGTAAACATTTCTTCCAGTGACAAATTTTGAATAAACGCTAACTCGTACCCAGAGAGTTTTGCATACGCTGGGGAAACATAAGTGATCGTTGCATTTTCGATGATTATAATTCCATCAGAAGTATTTTCGGATATGAATTCTATTTTTTTTTGATTTTCTCTTAATTTTAATTCGGCCGATTTTCTTTTTTCTTGCTCGATGGCCAAACTCAAATAATCGGCTAGTGCCCGAGCAAAGGAAATATCATTTTCGCTCCAAGATCTAGCTTGGTCGCGATGCTCACAACAAAGCACTCCATCCAGTTTTCCGTTCACTCGAATAGGAATGTCTAACAAATCTGTAATTCCTAAGGGTGTAAAGTAACTTTCAACTAGTTCGGTAGTATTTACATTGGTGTAAACATCGTCTGCAACAATAGCTGTTTGATTTCTTATGGCATTTATATAGTTAGGAATATCTTTCGTTACTAAAATTTGATTTTTGGTATGGGTATTTTCAATTTTGTCATACAAGTTTTTACAAATTAATTCATCTTGAGTAATTTCCCAATAACTTGCGCGGTCTAATAACAATCCTTTCACAGCAATAATGGTAACTTCGACAATTTTGGCATCGAAAGAACTTTCTGTGTAAGATGCATAAAAGTCTAATAATAATTTATTTTGTAACTCATAATCTTGCTGTTTTTTTATGAGCTCTAATTCTTGATTTTTTTCCTCTGTAATATCACGAGCAATGGTTACTGCTCTAAACGCATGTCCGGAAACATCATAGTGAATGTTCATAATATCTTCACGCCACATAAATCCACCATCCTTTTTATTACAACGAAACGTATATTTCACGGAGGGCAATTTTTTTGAAGCGGCATCATAAATTGTTTTGATTACTCTTTCCTTATCTTCAGGGTGAGTTAAATGAAACATATCTTTATTGTGCGACTCATGCTTTTCATCGCTAGTCATACCAATCATTTCCAAATAGGTTTTCGAGGCAAAAACGAGTTTGTCATTTTCAATGATGTAAATCCCATCCGAAATATTTTCAGAAATAAACTTAAAACGATCTTGATTTTCCAATAAAGATTGTTCTACCAATTTTCGTTTGTATTCTTCTGTAAATAGACTTAAAATATCGGTTACAGAACGCGCAAAGGAAATGTCGTTTTCTGTCCAATTTTTAAACGCCTTGGTATTTTCACAACATAATATTCCAACCAATTTTCCATTTTCACGAATTGGAATATCTAACATACTTTTAATTTGTAAAGGAATAAGATAGATTTCTTTTAAATCTTTTGTATCTAAATGTGTTTGAGCATCTTCAGCTACAATAGCAATTCCTTTTTGGAGGGCCTCAAAATAATTAGGAAAATCAACTTGTTTTAAATCATCTTGATCAACTAAAGAATCTACATCAGCGTCATATAAAATCCTGCATTCTAACAAATTACCTTCAAATTCCCAAATGCTTGCTCTAGATATATCTAATCCTTGCGAGATGGCTTTTGTAATTTGTTCGTGTAATACTTGAAGTGAATTAAAACTTGAAAAAGAGGATTTATACAGATTCAAAAGAATTTCAAACTGTCTTGTCGAAAAATGCAATGAAATGTTTTCTGATGATGGCATTTACCTTAACTAAAATTATTCTGTACAATTTACTGTATTTTTTTTTTAAAAGCTACTTTTTTCGATGATCGAACTTCTTTTATTGACAAATATTAACTTTAAACGATACCTTTGCAAAAAAATAGTATATATAATGTCTTCATTCGAGCAGTTTAATTTACCCAAATCATTACAAAAAGCGATAGACGATTTACAGTTTACAACGCCTACTCCTATTCAGGAAAAATCGTTTTCAGTAATTATGTCGGGGCGTGATATGATGGGAATTGCACAAACAGGAACCGGAAAAACATTTGCTTATTTATTGCCATTATTAAAGCAATATAAATTTGTAGACACTTACAATCCTAGAATTATGATTTTGGTGCCTACTCGCGAATTGGTCGTTCAAGTGGTAGAAGAAGTTGAAAAACTAACGACTTACATGTCTGTTCGTACCCTTGGAATATATGGTGGTGTAAACATTAATACCCAAAAAAAACAGGTAAATCAAGGAATTGATATAATTGTGGGAACTCCGGGACGTGTTATGGACCTGGCTCTTGATGGCGAATTAGGACTACAAGAAATCACCAAACTGGTGATTGATGAGTTTGATGAAATGTTGAATTTAGGTTTCAGACCACAATTAACATCCATATTGGCCATGTTAAAAAGTAAGCGTCAAAATGTTTTATTTTCGGCTACCATGACTGATGAAGTGGATGAGATTTTAAATGATTATTTCGATTTTCCAGAGGAAGTGACATTAGCACCTTCAGGAACACCTTTAGAAAAAATACAACAACTTTCGTATCAAGTTCCCAATTTCAATACTAAAATCAATCTTTTAAAACACTTATTAAATACGGATGAGTCATTAAGTCGAATTTTAGTTTTTGTAAACAACAAAAAAATTGCCGACATGCTTCACGAGCGAATTGATGCTGAATTTCCGGGACAATTTGGGGTGATTCATTCGAATAAATCGCAAAATTATCGTTTGCAAACCATGGCGAGTTTTCAAGAAGGCGAGCTTCGCGGATTAATAACTTCTGATGTCATGGCGCGTGGATTGGATATTTCAAATATTACACACGTAATTAATTTTGAAATGGCCGAAATTCCCGAACAATACATTCATCGTATTGGACGTACAGGTCGTGCCGATGCTTCAGGAACTGCGATTAGTTTTATAGCACCACGTGAAGAAGATATTAAAATTGAAGCGGAAATGTTGATGAATCTTGAAATTCCCGTGTTAGCATTACCTGATACCATTGAAATTTCTACACAGTTAATTGGCCCCGAAAAAGAAAAACAAAAGGTCAAATTCTTGATGAAAAAAGTCAAGTTAGAAGGACAAGGAAATACCCACGAAAAAGCAGAAAAGAACAAAAAAGTTAACCTTGGTGGGCCTTCCAAAACAAAGAAAAAAACAGGCACCTCTGTTAACCGAAATATTTTGAAAGCAAGAGCTGCAAAGAAAAAGAAGAAGTAATTAATAACACCGTATACCCCCAAATGAAAAAAATATCTTTTTTTATTTTTTTTTTGATACTTAAAAGTCAATGCTTTTTTTCACAGTATATTCAAGTAGACGATACCTATACTGCGCAACAATTAATTGAAAATGTTTTTGCCAGCTCAGGTTGTGCTAATGTTTCTAACTTTAGTGTTAACGGCGAAAATATCTCGGGAAACTTGAGTTATGGTTTTTTTCAACGCGGCACAAGTTCTTTCCCTTTTGATAACGGAATCCTGTTAAGTACTGGAAAAGCGATTTCAGCTATTGGACCCAATACAACAACTATCTTAAGTGAAGGCTCCAACTCTTGGGCCGGTGATTCTGATTTAGAAGCGGCACTTGGCATATCCAATTCGATAAATGCTACCGTTTTAGAGTTTGACTTTATTCCGTTAACCTCTAAGATAAGTTTTGATTATATTTTTGCATCCGAACAATATCTAACCAATCCTTCTGCTAGTCAATGCGGTTTTACAGATGGTTTTGCTTTTTTATTGAAAGCAATTGGAAGTCCAACCTATACTAACATAGCTTTGGTTCCAGGAACAACAACTCCTGTATCGGTAAATACGATCAGAGGAAGTGGTACTGTTTGTCCTGCCGCTAATGAAATCTGTTTTGATGCTTTCAACCCTTTTGAATATCCAACCAGTTACAACGGACAAACTAAAATTTTAAAAGCCCAATCTGACGTAATAATTGGACAACCCTATCACATTAAATTAGTCATAGCCGATCAAGGAAACAATTTATATGATTCGGGAATTTTTTTAGGTGGAGGAAGTTTTCAAAGTGAAACTTACTTAGGAAACGATCGAACGGTTGCACTTGACAATCCGTATTGCTCAGGAGAAAATGTGGTTTTGAATGCATTGCAACCCGGTACAAACACCTATAAGTGGTTTAAAGACGGAATCGACACTGGAATTACAACACCAACCTATACCGTTACCGATAACACAAATCCTAATGAAGTAGAATATACAGTAGAAGTCACCATAAATGGTAGCTGTATTTCGAAAGGTGAAATAACACTACAATTTGTCGCTTTACCTATTGTTACCAGTTTAAATATATCGCAATGTGATCTTGATACTGATGGTCAAACGATTTTTAATTTAACCGAATTAGAAACCAGTATAAAAAATAATGATCCAACCATTGAGACTGTTACTTTTTCTGAAACATTAGGCGGTGCAGCCATTACAAATACATCCAGTTATACGAGTTCCAATACCACCATTTATGTAGAAGCCGAAAATAGATTTAAATGCAAAAACACGGCAAGTATAACTTTAAGTATTTCGACATCAACGGTTCAAACGGCTACTATTTCTAAATGTGATACCGATACTAAAATTGACGGATTCACTGCTTTTGATTTACCTCTAGAAGTTGATCCAACACTTATCTTGTTATTTCCAGGAACAACTTCTGTTTCTTATTATAGTTCGGCAGCAAATGCTATCACACAAACCAGTCCACTCCAGCCAACTTATACTAATTTTACCATCGATTCAGCAATCATTTACGCAAGGCTGAGTAATGGTTTTAATTGTAACGGAATTGTAGCTGTAACTTTAAATGTAAACCATATTGATTTAGAGGATTTAAAAGATGAAACTAAATTTTTATGTAGTGGACAAACCCTGATTCTTTCTGTAAATCCAAGTTATGCTCTTTATGATTGGTCGAATGAAATAGGTACCGGAACTTTTGAAACAACCATTTCGAATCCAGGTATTTATACTGTAGAAATGACTGACAGTAACAATTGTAAAGGCACTAAAAAAATTACTGTACTGGGTTCTGCACCAGCTAGTAATATTGATGCAGATATTAATGAATTTTCTGATAATAATTCCATTTTAATAACTTATCAAGATAATGGTGGTAACTACGAATTTTCGATAGATAACCAAAACTATCAAGACAGTCCCTTTTTTAGCAACTTATCCGCTGGAACATATACGATTAGTGTTCGTGATAAGAACGACTGTTTGCCAAGTCCCTCAAAAGTGGTTTATATTTTAGATTATCCCAAATTTTTCACCCCGAATGGCGATGGAATTCATGATTTTTGGACCATTAAAAATTTAGATAAAAGACAAAAATCTGAGATTTTTATTTTTAACAGATTCGGAAAGCTACTAAAACAGTTAGATTCCAATTCAAATGGATGGGATGGAAAATATGCAAACCAAAACCTTCCAGCTGATGATTATTGGTTTATTTTAACATATTTTAACGGAAAATCCGTAAAAAGTCATTTTACACTTAAAAGATAAAAGGCTACCTTTGGGGGATTTTTAAAAATTTCTCAATGAAAAACAATATTTTAATAATTATATTTTTTCTTTCCACTTTAAGTGGATTTGCTCAATTTAGTAAAACACATTACATTCCGCCAATTGCAAGTGCTAATGCACAAATTCCAAATTCGCAATTTTTATATATTTCTTGTCCGAGTATAACTCCAATTAATTTTAGAATTATCCGTTTGGGAGGAACTCCAATTACAGGTACTGTTTCAAGAGATACTCCTTATGTTTTAAATATTGGAAATGGCACCTCACAAATTCTTGCAGATCAATCGGAAGTCAATCAAATTTTAAATAACAAAGGTTATATTATTGAAGCCGATGATTTGGTTTATGCTTCTGTGAGAGTTGCTGCTCAATTTCATGCCGGAAGTGTCGTTTCCAAAGGGCTAGCCGCTTTAGGAACCCAATTTCGAATTGGAGGATTTTTAAATATTGACGCTCCATCTTACAGCGATAGTCATTATACTTTTGCTTCGATATTGGCCACCGAAAACAATACAACTGTTTCTTTTTCAGATCTAGAACCAGGTATTTCATTAGTAAATAATCCAGGAGCTGGAAGTACTCCATCAAGTATTACTCTAAATAGTGGACAAAGTTTCGTAATTGCTGTTCAAGGACCAACTGATGCCAATCGAGATGGATTAATAGGAGGATTAATTACTTCCGACAAACCGATTGCTGTAAATTGTGGGTCATTAGCGGGAAGTAATAGTCCTACTTCTAATTTAGATTTTGGATTAGACCAAATTGTTTCGGCAGAAAGAACAGGAAAAGATTATATTTTAGTAAAAGGTGCTGGCTTCACGGAAATTGAAAGACCTTTAATTATAGCACATGAAGACAATACTGAAATATTTATTAACGGCAATGCAACACCAACAACAACCTTACAAGCAGGAGATTATTTAGTTTTAGACGGCACCAATTTTAATGCAAACAATAATCTATACATTCATGCAACCAAAAATGTGTTTGTATACCAAGCCATAGGAGGTGCTGATGGTGGTGGAAATTCAAGTTATGCCAATCAAAACATGCATTTCGTTCCACCATTAAGTTGTGAAACACCTAAAATTATCAACAATATTCCATTTATCAATCAGGTAGGTGGCGATGGAAGTTATACCGGAACAGTATGTTTGGTTACAAAAACTGGAGCTACCTTAAACTTTTTAATCAATGGTACGAACTATACTTTAGCTACTTTAAACACTATTGGGATTAATTTTTCTGGACCTTCAACCGTAACAGGAAATCCAAATTATGAAACGTATATTTTGTATGGATTAACAGGAAATGTTTCTGTTTTTTCTTCTGAATCTATATACTTATCCTATTTTGGAAGTAGTGGTGCTGCCACTTATGGAGGTTTTTACTCTGGATTTACTTTCGAACCTGAAATTGCCTTTAATAAAATTAATCTAAGTACTGATAATTGCATTCCTAATGTAAAATTAGAAGTGAGTAGTGTGACTTCTTTCGACCAATTTGAATGGTTTTTAAATGGAGTTACTATTGCCGGGGCTACCACAAATTCATATACTCCAACTGTACCGGGTTATTATCATGTAAAAGCTACTATTTCTGCTTGTGGAACGAGTTTAGAATCGGATCGAATTCCGGTGAGTAGCTGTCCTTCCAATCAAGATGGAGATCTAACTAACGACAATATTGATATTGATATTGATAACGATGGAATAACAA
>JAGORP010000055.1 GCA_018062725.1 Flavobacterium sp. | reverse complement strand
AAATAACTTTTGGCTCTTGAAAAAGCCAAAAAAAGTTATTCTGAAATTATGCAAAATTGAAATAAAAAACTAAATTTGATATATTAACTAATTATTAACCTTGTTGCATTAAGGTCTTGAATCCGCCTAGTCCTTTGGCAGTCACTAAGGTATTGTTATTAGCATTTGGAAGTGCGTATGCAATTTCATTTCGAGTAGAATAATCTCCTGATAAAGTTACTTCATTATCAGGATCTAAGGTTCTTACATAGTAAACACCATCAATAGTTTCTGTAGTGGTATTTTTAAATTCCACTCGAACTACAAAATATACTTCATTTATAGGAACAATTGTTTTTTGGGTAATTTTTAAACCATCTCGAATACCTTCCCAAATCGCTGTTTTATTAATTCCATCATCTGTTAGCGATATATTGGCTCCTGGAATGTCGTTTCTACCCGATGTCCAATTATGATAAACATTGTTATTGTATTGCACCGAAAATCCTTCTTGTTGCATTCCTGGGAAGAAAAAATCACCAAAGTAAGCAGGACTACCAACGAGCCAACCATCTTTTTGAGGATCAGCAACAAACCCTAGATTTCTTCCTGAACCACCATTTAATCTCGGATGATAATCTGATGGAGCACTAACGGTACTCCCATAAGCACCTGAATCGTTCACGCCTACTTCTACAAAATTACCTTTTATAAAAGTATCCCCAGAAATAATTTGAGCGTTTAAAGAAATGGAAAGTAACAAGACGATGGATAGAAGTATCCTTGAAAAATAATGCATTTTGTGCTTTTTATATTAGTGCAAAAGTACTCATACCTGCTTTAAAAACAAGGCTTTTTTAATAAAAATCATATTAATTTATTGCTAAGCCAAATTAGTGTTTATGAACCATTTCAAAAAAAGATTCTCTTCCAATCATTTTTGGCACGTATATTGAATATTCCAACATAACAAGAAAAATCTTGCACAAGGATGCTGAAAATTGAATAGAGTAAGCAAATTATAAATTGTTTTATTTTGAAATCGCAAGGTTCCTGAATATTATAATTTTCTAAATTTTATTGTCATGAGTAAAAAAATCACACTTTTAGTGGCCAGCATCTTCCTGGCAGGAGGAATGGCCTACGCGTCAGAAAATCCAGTTTTTTCTGATGGCAACAAAGAAAAAAGAATTCGATTGGTCGATTATAGAAATGCCGAACCAATAGTTTTCAATGAAAGAGGAATCGATTTTTATGTTTTCCCTACAGGAGAATTTGATTTCAATACCCGTCCAGAGGATTCACATGGAGGTTATTACTTCAAAACTGCCGGAAAAAGAAGTACAGTTGTTGTAGAACGTATACGACCTGAAAACTTCGGTGTTAGAATTGAACATGATGCTTTCGGACGTGTCCGTCGCGTTGGAAACACATTCATTAACTACGACGCATTCGACAGAGTGAATAGAATTGGTACAGTTTACATGAGATATAACAGCTTTGCGCTAACTCAAATTGGAGGAATGCGTATCATATATGACCGAAAAGGCAGAATTGTAGATATGTTTGGGACTGTAAAGAGAACTTATCATGCTGGTTACAATTATGATTACGACTATCCAAGAAGCAACTATGATTCGTATGATAATAATGACAGCTATTACTACAAACAAGATGGTACAAAAGCAAAAGTGGAAACGGTAACAGATAAAAAAGAAGAAAAAAGAGACGATTCTCGAAGATAAAATTTATATACTGGTTATATATAAATTTGGTTAGGTTGGTTTGTTTAGGTAAACTCCTCGCTCCGAATTTCGGAATGCGAGGAGTTTTTATTTATAACAATTCTGCTAATTTTTGAGTGAGATTTTTTCGGGAATAAGGTTGCAAACCTACCGCATGTGATTTTAATTTGTGTTGCAAATACTGATCAAAATAAGAAAGTAATGTTGCTTTTAATCGTGTTTTTTCGGAATACCTAAAAAAAGCACCCGTATTAGTTGTTGTAATGATTTCGGCAAAATCAGAATCTTGGGGGCCAATAGCAATAATAGGTCTTTCCGAAACAATATATTCAAAGACTTTCCCAGGAATGATGCTTTTGGTTGCGGGAGAATCAATCTCTATTAAAAGTAACACTTGCGATTTTCGTTGGTGTTCAACGGCTTCTTCATGCGAAACATAACCTAAATTGTTTACATAACCTTCCAAGTCATTTTGTGCAATAGAATTCAATATCTCTTGACTTGTGGCGCCAATTAATTTTAACTGAAACTGCTCTTTAAAGGCTGCATTTTCTTCAATTAATTCTTTTAAAACCGTCCATAACATTAATGGATTTCTTTCAGATAAAAAAGATCCGATATGTGCTAACGTAAATTTTTTGTCTAAAGGCTGCTTCACTATTTTTTCAACATCATAACCATTTGTAATGACATGAATAGGTTTTTGCGTAATTTCTTCAAACTCTTTTTTAGTGGTTGGACTGGTTACTAACAATTCATCAGCAACAGTCATAACTTCTCTTTCTAAGTATTTGTGTTTTTTTTCTGAAGATGTGGTTAACTTTAATGCTTTATGATATCCAATGGTTGTCCAAGGATCCCGAAAATCAGCAATCCATTTTACCCTAAGTTCCTTTTTTAAAGCCAACCCAATCAAGTGCATACTGTGAGGTGGACCTGTAGTAATAATAGTTTCTATTTGATTTTCTTGAAGGTATTTCGACAAATATTTGACGGAAGGTTTTACCCATAACACTCGTGCATCAGGAATAAATAAATTACCGCGAACCCAAAGCATCATTTTTTGAAGGAACGATTGTTTTTTTTGATTGGGAATAATTCCGGAGCTTATTTTTTTGGTACTGTTTTTTGAAAATACAGAAGCCCAAGCATAGGGCTCAATTATTTTATTTTTAAGAATTATGGCTTTATCGGAAACTTCCGAAAGCAACTTTTCATCTACCAAAGGATATGTCGGATTTTCCGGAATGTACACGATAGGCTGAATTCCGAAGTCAGGTAAGTACTTCACAAATTTTAACCAGCGTTGTACACCAGGGCCACCCGCTGGAGGCCAATAATAGGTTATGATGAGTACTTTTTTCATAGTCATTACGAGAAACGAAGTAATTTCACTTCTAGCTTTTCATTATTAATATCCCTAGCCAAGTAGCTGTAAAACCAATTACAATACTCGAAGCTGTATAAAATAAAGCTGTTCCAATTTGATTGTTGTGTAATAGTTGAATATTCTCATTCGAAAAAGTCGAAAAAGTAGTATATCCACCGCACAATCCTGTTATTAAAAAGAATTTTAAGTCTTGCGAAAGCGCATTTTGCTTTTCGAAATAACCGAAAAACAATCCGATCAGCAAACAACCAATTATATTGGCTGCAAAAGTTCCATAGGGAAATCCTTCATGTTTTGATAAAACTTGAGAAGTTAGATAACGTAAAACGCTTCCTAATGCTCCACCCAATGCTATGTATAAAAAGGTTTTCAATTAATTATTTGGGATTAACTTTTTTCTTTCCAGATAAACTCCTCCACCCACTAACAACACCATCAATACAAAACTGATTAAAGCAATCGTACTTCCTGTTTTTACTATTTGTGGTTCAAACTTGAATACAATGTTGTGTTTTCCTGCTGGAATTGACAATCCTCTTAAAGCATAATTCACTCTATCGTGATTAGTTAACTTACCATCAATATAGGCATTCCAACCGTTCTTGTAATACATTTCAGAGAACACTGCATAACCAACATTAGGATTATTCGAAACGTATTGTAATTCGTTTGGCTTGTAAGATGTTAGTTTAATACTTGCTCCTTCGGTATTAAAATCAGTTGTAGTTGGAAGCGTTTTATTTTCAGAACTCAAAACCACTTGATTTTTAGAATCAAATTTTGACAAGAATTTCATTTCTTCATCGGCATTTTTGGCAACCTGAATATCTTTCACAAACCATGCATTTCCATTGGCTTGTGTATTTAAAATGGTAATTTGTTGTCCTTTTTCATTGGTTTGAATCAAATATTTCACATTTAGCATGTTGACTACTTGCATATTGTTTTTGGTGATTTGATAATCAAACAATTCCTGCATACGTCTTGGTTTTACCGCCGAATACCCACCAATGGATTTGTGAAAATAAGAAGATCTAGGATCACTCAACGCATTTCCTGAAACTTCAAAAACTCTATAATGTGATGTGTCTTTTTTGATTTCTGTATCAAAAGAAGCTTCAATAAAAGGTTCATCTACTTCGCTGGCATTTACAAAAGCTTCTGCATTTACATAATTTTTATCGATTAAAAACAAATCGGCAATCATTAAAATTCCAACAAGAATAACCCCAACCTTTTGTGAAATGGTATTTTTGATAGCTAGAAACAAAGCACCAAAAGCTAATAAAATGAATACAGCCGAGCGAATTAAATCACTCGTAAACATCGATTGACGATCGGATTTTAAAGCATCAACAAATTCTGGTCCGTACGAATCACGCAAATAACCATCGCTACCCCCTGAAAAACTAAACATTCCTTTACATAACAATAAGGATACTAAAATTCCGACACAAACTGCTGCCGATTTCCATAAAGCGGGCCATTTTTGCTTTTCCTCGGCTTTAAAGAAACTTTGAAGTCCCATAATTGCCAAAACAGGCATACATAATTCTAAAATGACCTGAATCGATGAAACGGCTCTAAACTTATTATATAGCGGGACATAATTGATGAAAAAATCGGTAAGTAAAGCGAAATTTTTTCCCCATGATAAAACCAAAGAAACAATAGCCCCGGCTAAAAAAGCATACTTTATTTTACGATTATCGACAAATAAAGCAATAACTGCCAAGAAGAACACCACAGCTCCAATATAAGCTGGGGCAGCAACAATTGGCTGATCACCCCAATAGGTTGGCAATCCTTTTACAATTTCTTTTGCTTGATCTTCAGGTACTTCTTGTGAAATAGCAAATTCATATAATGCCGATTTTGTACCTACATTTTCACTATTGGATCCCCCAAAAATACGAGGAGAAATCAAGTTGAAACTTTCTGCAATTCCGTAACTGTATTCGGTAATATAATCATAGGTCATTGAAGTGTTAGATTCGCTCTTCTTACCATCAGGAGAAAAAGTCAAATCACTTTTACCTCTCGTACTTTCCTTAGCATATTCTTGCGTGGCTAAAATACCCGTCGCATTGGTTCCAATGGCAACAAAACCCGCTACGATAAAAACTCCGAAACTATATATTAATGGTTTTAACTCATTCGTTTTAATTGCTCTGTAAATGTAATAAACCGTCAAAACCAATAAGAAAATCAATAAATAATAGGTCATTTGGAAGTGGTTCGCATTTAACTCTAACGCCGCTGCCACCATCGTTAGCAATCCCCCAACAATCCATCGTTTTTGAAATACTAAAAGCACTCCAGCCACAACCATCGGCATGTAAGCAATGGCATGTGCCTTGGCATTGTGTCCAACGCCTAAAATTATGATCAAATAAGTTGACAATCCGAAAGCTAAAGCTCCAAAAAACGCTTTGAGTGGTTTTATTTTTAATGCTAAAAGTAAAATGTAAAAACCTATAAAATACAAAAACATATAATCGGAAGGACGCGGTAAAAAACGCAATAATCCGTCAACTTTTTTGATATAATTATGGGGATATTGTGCCCCTAATTGATAGGTTGGCATTCCTCCGAAAGAGCTGTTACACCAATACGTTTCTTCGCCAGTTTGTTCTCTATAATCGATTAACTCTTTAGCGGTAGCTTTATATTGTACAATATCAGACTGCAGGATTTTTTTTCCTTGTAAAACAGGATAAAAATAAACAATAGAAATAAACACAAAACCTAAAACAGCCAGTGCATGTGGATAAAAACGTTTGAAATTATTCATAAAATGCAGATGAAATCAAAATAAGGCGTGAAGATAACTAAATTTTAGATTTTAGATATTAGAATTTTGACTTTTAAGCACAAGAATGGCATTAACTAGTCATTCACTTCTTCATAATCAACATAATCACCAACTTGTTTGGTTGGTTTTTTGAAGTCACGTGTAGGTTTTTCAGGTTCTTGAGATGGTGTATTAAACCCTCCTTGATTAAAATTCCCTTGTTGGTATTGTCTGTTAAAATTTTCTTGAGCCTTATTCATTACTTTTTTCATAAGTAAAGGCATAAAAATTCGGGCTAAAATTTTAACTAAATAGTAAAACCCAATGATATATATTATGGTTTTGAAAAAACCACTAAAAGAAGCTTCTTGCATGATATTTTTTTTCCAAAATTAAACATTATTCTGAATTCAATTCTTAAAATAATAATAAAAAATGCTACATTTGAATTTCACAAATCAATCAGGATGAATCTACTTAAAACAGTATTTTTAATTGTAATAGTTAGCTTTTCGGCAACTACTTACGCTCAATTTACCGATCAAATTAATTCGAATCGCCCAGGGAATTCTGCTGGAGCATTTTCTGTGGGGAAAAAAGTATTGCAATTAGAAGGTGGCTTAAATTACATCCATGAAGCACATGACGTATTAAACTATAAAGCGAATGGTTTTGCCATAGATTTAACAGGACGTTACGGGGTTTGGAGAGAGCAATTTGAAGTTTCGTTAGATCTTCAGTATCAAATGGACAAATACACTTCCAGTTTAGTAAATACAAGTAGAGGCGGATTACGTCAAACCACCATTGGAGCCAAATATTTATTCTACGATCCGTATAAAAAAGGACCAGACAAACCTAATATTTACAGTTGGAAAGCGAACAAAAAGTTCAAATGGAAAACGTTAATTCCTGCCATTTCTGCTTATGTAGGTGGTAATTATACAATGGAAAACGATTTTAGTATTCCTGGCGAATCCGTTTTAAGTCCAAAAGTGATGATTATTGCTCAAAATCATTTTCAAGGCAAATGGGTATTAGTCACCAATTTAATTGCAGATAAAATTGCCTCAATTAATTCTAGCTATGGTTATATTTTAACACTGACCTACGGAATTAATGAAAAATGGTCTGCCATGTTTGAAAACAGAGCCATCAAAGGTGATTATTATTCAGACGGAATTCTTACTTTAGGAGCTACTCATCTTTTAAAAAATAATTTACAAGTAGACGTTTCGATTAATAAAAACATCAAAACCACACCTGAATTATTGTATGGAGGCATTGGTTGTTCTTGGCGTTTTGACAAAAAACACAAAGATCCAAAAATGAAAGATGGCAAGGAAGTCAAAGAAGACAAAAAGGACAAAAAGAAAAATGGTGTCTTATCGGATGAAGAATTAGAAGAAGCTGCAAAAAAAGCAGAAAAAGATAAAAAGAAAAATAAAGATTCTGACGAAGAAGAAACCGATAAACCGGTAGAGGAAAAGAAAAAACGTTTAGATGATTTTGAAGAAGGTAAAGAATAACAAGCATGATTACAATTATCGAAGCCAATACCAAACAACTTTTAAAAGAGTATGTAAAGTTTCCGTTTAAGCTATATAAAGACCATAAATACTGGGTTCCACCGTTAATTCAAGATGAATTAGACACTTTTAATCCGACTAAAAATCCTGCTTTTGAAACTGCTGAAGCTTATTTTTATTTGGCTTATAAAAATAATGAAATTGTGGGCCGAATTGCTGCCATTATCAATTGGGACGAAGTCAACAAACAAGGAAAAAAGAAAGTTCGTTTTGGCTGGTGGGATGTTATAGACGATGTTGAAGTGACCAAAGCTTTATTAGAAAAAGTTAAAGAATTGGGCGTTAAAAACAAACTTGAACATATTGAAGGTCCAATGGGATTTTCCAATTTGGACAAAGTTGGAGTATTAACAGAAGGATTTGACGAAATTGGCTCAATGATTACTTGGTACAACTATCCGTATTACAAAGAGCATTTAGAGCAATTGGGCTATGTAAAAGAAAAAGAATATTTGGAAAATAAATTTCCATTCAAAAACGTAAAACTGGAGTTTTTTGACAAGGCTCAAGAAGTGATCAAAAAACGGTACCAACTTCGCCCTTTAAACTTTACCAAAACAAAAGACATTATGCCTTATGTAGACAAAATGTTTGATTTGTTTAATGAATCCTATGCTAATTTATCGTCTTTTGTAGCCATAACCGATTCACAGAAAGAATTCTTTAAAAAGAAGTACATCAGTTTTATCAATCCTGAATACATCAAATTTGTCGTTGATAAAGATGATAATTTAGTTGCTTTTAGTATTGTAATGCCTTCGTTTTCGGAAGCCTTACAAAAAGCAAACGGGAAATTATTTCCGTTTGGTTTATTTCACATGCTCAATGCTCGAAAAAACAGCAAAGAAGTACTTTTTTACTTAATTGGGGTGCATCCTGACTATCAAAACAAAGGAGTTCATTCTATTATTTTTAAAGAGAACTACACCACATTTACCGAAAAAGGAATAGAAAACTGCATAAGAACACCCGAATTGGAAGACAATATTGCCATTCAATTGCTTTGGAAAAACTTCAACCCGGTTGTATTCAGAAGAAGAAGAACCTATTTAAAAATGATTTAAAATAAAAAAACCATCAGCACAAACTGATGGTTTTTTAGTTATAAAGTATAATGCTTAGGAAACATTTTCAACATTTGCTTCGGCTAATGCTTTATAGGTACCGTTAACTAATTTTTCGCGAATCGCTTCAAAAGCTGCCAATGTCTCATCAATATCAGCGATTGTGTGTGAAGCGGTAGGAATCATACGCAATAAAATAATTCCTTTTGGAATTACCGGATACACAACAATCGACAAGAAAATACCATAATTTTCACGTAAGTCGTTCACCATAACCATCGCTTCCGGAATAGAACCTTCTAAGTAAACTGGTGTAATACAAGTGTTGGTATCGCCAATGTTAAATCCTTTTTCTTTTAAACCATTTTGCAAGGCATTTACATTCACCCACAATTTATCTTTAATTTCAGAAGATTGACGTAATAACTCCAAACGTTTTAACGAACCAATAGTTTGAATCATTGGTAAGGCTTTGGCAAACATTTGCGAACGCAAATTATATTTTAAATAATCGATGATATCTTTATCAGCAGCAACAAATGCCCCAATATTTGCCATCGATTTTGCAAAAGTAGAGAAATAAACATCAATTCCGTCTTGACATCCTTGCTCCTCACCTGCTCCAGCACCTGTTTTTCCAAGTGTCCCGAAACCATGAGCGTCATCGACCAACAAACGGAAATTGTATTTTTTCTTCATTTCTACAATTTCTTTCAATTTACCTTGCTGACCACGCATTCCAAAAACACCCTCGGTGATGAATAAAATTCCACCTCCCGTTTCTTGAGCCATTTTGGTAGCACGCTGTAAGTTTTTCTCCATACTTTCCAAGTCATTGTGCTTGTAAGTAAAACGTTTACCCATATGCAAACGAACTCCGTCGATGATACAAGCATGCGAATCAACATCATAGACAATAATATCATTTTTAGTCACCAACGCATCGATGATAGACACCATTCCTTGGTAACCAAAATTCAATAAATAAGCCGATTCTTTCATTACGAAAGCCGCTAATTCATTTTCTAATTGTTCATGATAATTGGTATGACCCGACATCATACGAGCACCCATTGGGTACGCTGCGCCATATTGAATTGCCGCATCAGTATCGGCTTTACGCACTTCTGGATGGTTGGCTAAACCTAAATAATCGTTAATTGACCAGTTTAAAATTTCTTTTCCGTGAAACTTCATACGTGGTCCAAGTTCTCCTTCTAACTTAGGAAAAACAAAGTAACCTTCTGCTTGAGAAGCCCATTTTCCTAGCGGGCCTTTATTGTTTTGAATTCTTTCAAATAAATCTTTTACCATTTCAAAATTGATTTTTAAGCCTCGCAAAATTATAAATTAAAATAGATTAACTACCATTATTTTATAGATATATTTTAAAAAAATAGTAATTTAGATACCTTATAAAACACCCGTATGTCAAATACCATTTTAAAAGAACTTCCCGAGTTAGTGGCAAAGAAAATTATCTCGGAAGAAGTCGCACAAAACATCAAAAATTACTATCAAAAAAAACCTGAGGAAAATTCTAATAGACTCTTTACTATTTTCGGAATTATAGGAGCTTTATTGGGTGGATTAGGTATTATTTTGATTTTAGCACACAATTGGGATGATTTTTCTGTTTTTATCAAAACTATTTTTTCAATTATCCCGCTAGTGTTAGGACAAATCGCTTGTTTTTATTCGCTTACAAAAAAACAGGAATCCGTTTCTTGGCGTGAAAGTAGCGCTACTTTCTTACTGTTTGCTATTGCCGCATCCATCTCGTTAATTGCGCAAGTCTATAACATTAATGGTGATTTTCCAACATTTTTACTAACTTGGATTTTACTTTCCTTACCCTTAATTTATATCCTGCGTTCGTCATTTGTTTCTTTATTGTGCATTGCGGGAATTACATGGTATTGCAATGTAACCAATTACGATTATCCCAAAACTCAAAATTTATATTGCTGGTTACTTCTGTTAACAATTATTCCACACTATTATTCGTTGTTAAAAGAGCTTCCGAAATCAAATTTTACGAGATTTCATCATTGTTTTTTAGCAGCTTCTATTTTAATTTGTTTTCCGAGTATTGCTTCAAAATCGAATAACCTAATGATTGTTGGTTTTGCTGTTATACTGGCCGTTTTCTATTTCATGGGCAAACAACGTTTCTTTATTCAACTTTATCAAAACCGAAATGCATATTGGTTACTCGGAAAAGTAGGTACTTTAATTTTACTTTTTATTTTGAGTTTTAAAGCGCCGTGGGTTGAATTTCAGAGACAAGCTATAGCATATTCGTATTTGGAATTAACAATTTACACTCTTTTCTTTCTATTAGCTGGATTTTTACTTTTCAAACAAATTCAAAAAACGGAAATTCTGAAAATAAACCCTATTGGATTCGCTTTCCTGGTAATTACATTCCTCTTTTTTACAAATACTAATGTAGCAGCGGGATTTCTAGTTACAATTACGAATCTATTTCTTTTATTTATTGGAGTATTTGAAATTCGAAAAGGCGCTGAAACCAATAGTTTATACAAATTAAACTTCGGACTAATTTGCATCACTATTTTAGTAATTTGTAGATTTTTCGATACCGAAATGAGTTTTATCATCAGAGGCTTGCTCTTTATTGGCATTGGATTGGGTTTCTTCTTGCTAAATTATTATTTACTTAAAAAGCGCAAACACAATGAAAAATAAAAACATAATCATCATCGCTTTTTTAATCTTGGCGATAGTACAATTGGCAGTACCCATTCAAATGATATTCCACAACAATGCTATTCTTTCAACAGGAAAACTTTACAAATTTAGAGCACAACCAATAGATCCTTATGATGCATTTAGAGGCAAATACATTTATTTAAATTTTGATGAAAGCACTATTTACACCAAAGATTCCATTGTAGAAAATGAAAGTTATGTTGCTGTTTTAGGAACTGATAAAAAAGGATTTGCTAAAATTGTGAAACTTCGTCGAAAATCAATTCCGCAAGAAGATTACATAACAATAAAATCGCTGTACAGCTATCGCGTCTCAGAAAACGACAAACGTTTTTTTGTGAACCTCAATTTTCCATTTAATAGATATTACATGAACGAGTACAAAGCGCCAAAAGCAGAAGAATCTTATAATTCATCTGTTAGAGATACTTCCAAAAATGTGTATGCGCTTGTTGCTGTAAAAAATGGCGAAGCTATTATTAAAGATGTGATGATTGATGGAATCTCGATTAAAGATTATGTCAAAAAAAGAAAATAATTTAAAAATAAAATGCTTTTTAAAGTCCAAACCAATTATTTACCTTACATTTGCACCGAATGACACAGCAATGTGGTTACACATTCACCATAAAAGTCGATCGCTCCAGGTCGGCTTTTGTACTTTTATAACATTTCCATTTTAAAATATAGCACAAAAAAAAGCTGCACCAAAAGGTGCAGCTTTTATAACTAAAATTTTAAAATAGATGAAGTTATTCCCAAAAACATTTTACTTAAATCAAATAAAGACTTTGAATACAATTTTGGATTAATACCTTATGAAGAATCTATCTTATGAATAGTTGAATAGTATTATTCTAAAATTAATCTTTATTACCCAATTTTAAGCTATAATAAAATTTTAGTTTTTTTTTAGTTTGTTATTTAATATAAGAACGTATGACAAATTTATAGCGTCTCTACCAATTACGGTTACGGTTTTTCCGCATATTTTGTTAAAGTTTCATTTCGCGAAATCTATTATCTTTGTAAATCAAGCCAAAATAAACATTTATGCAACTCGTTTTCGCTTCCAATAACCAAAACAAAATCAAAGAGATTCAACAATTAGTACCCGCAACCATTCAAATTTTAAGCTTAGAAGACATTGGTTGCACAGTAGACATTCCCGAAACAGCTGATACAATTGAAGGCAATGCCGTTTTAAAAGCTAATTATGTTACCAAACAGTTTGGTTATCCTTGTTTTGCTGACGATAGTGGTTTGGAAATAGATGCTTTAAATAAAGAGCCAGGCGTTTTTTCCGCTCGCTATGCAGGTCCACAAAGAAACGATAACGACAACATGAATTTGGCTTTAGAAAATTTAAAAGACAAATCGAATCGAAAAGCCAATTTCAAAACAGTTATCGCACTGAACTTAAATGGAGAACAACACTTGTTTACCGGAATCATCAACGGAACTATTATAGAAGAGAAAAAAGGTACCAACGGTTTTGGATACGATCCTATTTTCGTAGCCGAAGGTTATAATAAAACATTTGCCGAACTTTCAATGGAAGAAAAATCGATCATCAGCCATCGTGGAAAAGCGATAAAACAATTGATAGAATTTCTACGTAAATAATCAATTTTTATTAAGAATTTATAGAACTTAGCCGAAAACTCTTTTTTCTTGCTTCTCTTCTCTTTTCTATAAATATAATAACTATCTAAAAATCAATTATTTAATATAATTAGATTATTCCAAATATAAACACTACTTTTGCACCCAATTTAAAATAATTTATGAATAAATTTGAACAATTAGGTCTGAATGAATCGTTACTGCTGGCGATCAAGGATCTAGGATTTGAGAATCCGTCAGAAGTGCAAGAAAAAGCGATTCCAGTACTATTGGAACAAAACACAGACTTAGTCGCATTAGCACAAACAGGAACAGGGAAAACGGCAGCTTTTGGTTTTCCGCTAATTCAAAAAATTGATGCTGAAGACAGAAGTACCCAAGCGTTAATTTTATCCCCAACGCGTGAGCTATGCTTACAAATCACCAACGAGATTAAACTATACTCAAAGTACATAAAAGGGTTACATACCGTGGCAGTTTATGGTGGTGCAAGCATTACAGAACAAGCCCGAGAAATTAAAAGAGGAGCACAAATTATTGTAGCCACTCCAGGAAGAATGCAAGACATGATTAATCGTGGTCTTGTAAACATCAAAAACATCAACTTTTGTATTCTTGACGAAGCCGATGAGATGTTAAACATGGGCTTTTATGAAGACATCGTATCGATTTTATCCGATACTCCAGACGAAAAAAACACGTGGTTATTCTCGGCTACAATGCCTGCAGAAGTAGCGCGTATTGCTAAAAAATTCATGCATGACCCTGCAGAAGTTACTGTAGGATCTAAGAATTCAGGTTCTAAAACCGTATCTCATGAATTTTACTTGGTAAATGCTCGTGATCGTTACGAAGCTTTGAAACGTTTAGCCGATGCTAATCCAGATATTTTCTCAGTAGTTTTTTGTAGAACAAAACGTGATACACAGGCCGTTGCAGAAAAATTAATCGAAGACGGATACAGTGCTGCAGCTTTACACGGTGACTTATCTCAAGCACAACGTGATGGCGTAATGAAAG
>JAGORP010000137.1 GCA_018062725.1 Flavobacterium sp. | reverse complement strand
GTGTGGGATCAATTTTCTTTTGCTTTAAAAACATTTTAACCGCTTTGGCTCTTTGTGTCGATAAATTTTGTCTATCATTTTGAACACAACAAACATGCCCTTGAATACTTATTTTAAGGTTCGGATTTTGTTGCATCACCAATAACAATTCATATAATTTTCCGCGAGAATCGGCTGTTACCGCAAATGTATTTAAGACAAAGTTAAGGTTTTCAATTTTCAATTTTTCTCCTGCTTTGGCTTCATTGAGCGACTTCATAAAAGCAACATCCAATTGATATTCTGATTGTGTACCATCAAAATTGGTCACAATAATCGATTCTGGAAAAACAATTGGTTTGGGTTGCACTACGTCCTTATTTTTCAAACCCACAATTTCTGCTTCACGAGCCAAATCTTGTTCTTTTAAAAAATAGATGATGACTTTTCTGTTTTCGGCTTTAATTTTTGAATGGACATGATTTTCACCAAAACTTAATTTTTTGAAATCTTCTCTTATTTTTACTTTATCTTTTACTATTTTAAATACCGATTCGACACGTTTTTTGGCTAAAGTATCATTGAACTGATTGGTTCCGTCTTCATCAGTATAACCGCTAATCGCAAGGATTTTACTTTGTTTATTTTCCGAAATCCATTTCTCAAGTTCAACGCTTTCAGAAGCAGGCAATGTGTGTTTATTACTTTGAAAATAAACTTCATACTGTTCTTGTGCTTTTGACACCACAACATTTCCGAAAAGCAATACTATTAAAAGCAAATTCTTCATACTACGAAAATACATAAAAAAACCGTGCCAAGAAAATGACACGGTTATCTGATTATTTGTTTTAGATTACTATTTCGTAAATAACAATTCTCTGTATTTGGTTAATGTCCAAATTTCATCATCCACTAATAGCTCCAATTTATCACAATGCTCACGGATAATTTCAAAGTATGGTTTTACTTTATCGCAATACGCTTCTGCCATTTTTTCGGTCGATGTTAGATTGTTTGCTTTTTTACGTTCTTCAATCATTTCATCTACATTACTATTAATTCCTTCGATATGTTCTGAAATTTCTTTGATTAAACCAATTTGTTCTTTGGCGATCTTTTCGAAAGCTGCACCGAAAATTTCTTTCAGTCCTTTTACGTTTTCAATCAATACATTTTGATAACGAATAGCTGTTGGGATTACGTGATTACGAGCGATATCACCCAACACACGTCCTTCAATTTGAATTTTCTTCGTGTATTCTTCTAATTCGATTTCGTAACGTGCTTCCACCTCAACATGGTTCATTACATTCATTTCCCCAAACAACTCGATTGCTTTTTTAGAAACTTTCGCTTTTAAAGCCTGAGGTGTTGTTTTATGATTGCTTAATCCACGTTTCTTAGCTTCTTTTTCCCAAGCTTCGCTATAACCGTCTCCTTCAAAAAGGATGTTTTTAGTTACTTTGATATATTCTCTCAATACATTAAAGATTGCTTCGTCTTTCTTTAATCCTTTTTTATCGATTAAAGCATCTACTTCTACTTTAAAATCTTTCAATTGTTTTGCCACAATCGTATTTAAAGTTGCCATTGAAACCGCACAGTTTGCAGAAGAACCAACTGCTCTGAACTCAAATTTATTTCCAGTAAACGCAAATGGAGACGTTCTGTTTCTATCAGTATTATCTAACAATACATCTGGAATTTTACCTACAACGTTTAATTTTAAATCGGTTTTTTCTTCTGGAGAAAGTTTTCCTTTGGTAACTCCTTCTAATTCTTCTAATACTTTAGTCAATTGTTGACCGATAAATACCGAAATAATTGCCGGTGGTGCTTCATTAGCTCCTAAACGGTGATCATTACTTGCCGATGCAATTCCAGCTCTTAATAATTCTTCATAATCATGCACCGCTTTAATCGTATTGATAAAGAACGTTAAGAATTGTAAATTACTCATTGGCGTTTTTCCTGGAGCCAATAAGTTAATTCCAGTATCGGTTGCCAACGACCAGTTGTTGTGTTTTCCTGAACCGTTTACACCTTTGAAAGGTTTTTCGTGGAATAATACTTTAAAATCATGGCGTTCTGCCACTTTTTGCATCACATCCATTAATAATGAATTGTGGTCAACCGCTAAATTTGTTTCTTCGAAAATAGGTGCTAATTCAAATTGATTAGGAGCTACTTCGTTGTGACGTGTTTTTACCGGAATTCCCAACAACATACATTCGTTTTCTAAATCACGCATGTATTGTAATACACGTGTTGGAATGGAACCGAAATAATGATCGTCTAATTGTTGTCCTTTAGAAGAAGTATGCCCTAATAAGGTTCTTCCAGTAGCTAAAATATCGGGTCTTGAAGAAGCCAAAGCACTATCAACCAAGAAATATTCTTGTTCCCAACCCAAAGTTGGCGTAATTTTTTTAACGTTTTTGTCAAAATACTTCGCTACATCGGTTGCCGCTGTATCGATAGCGTGTAAGGCTCTTAACAATGGTGTTTTATTATCTAAGGCTTCTCCAGTGTACGAAATAAAAACAGTTGGAATACACAAAGTAGTTCCATAAATGAAAGCTGGAGATGTTGGATCCCAAGCAGTATAACCGCGTGCTTCAAAAGTATTACGAATTCCTCCATTTGGGAAAGATGAAGCATCTGGTTCTTGTTGTACTAATTGGCTTCCACCAAATTTTTCTACTGGATCACTTCCATCAAAAGAAGTTTCGAAGAAAGCATCATGTTTTTCGGCTGTAGTTCCTGTTAATGGTTGGAACCAGTGGGTATAATGGGTAACATTTTTAGTCAACGCCCACTCTTTCATACCCATTGCGATATAATCGGCTAATTTTCTATCGATTTTTGTTCCGTGCTGAATGGCACTTTGAACTGCTTTATAAGCTTCCGGCGTTAAAAACTGACGCATTGCTTTGTCGTTAAAAACGTTTGAACCAAAAATAATCGACTTTTTGTCTAATTCTTCTACAAAAACAGGTTTTCTGTTGGTAGCATTTTGCAAGGCTTGAAATCGTAGTGTTGCCATAAAAATTAAATAATTTTAGTTATACCCCTAATATTTTGATGCAAATATAATAAAAAATCATTTTTAAAAGCATTTACCCCTATAAAAAAAAACAATAACTAGCAAAAAATTTACTTTTAGTAAAAACACGTATAAAATTGAGAATTCCAAAATCATAAGTTATCTTTGTCAGAATAAAATTTAAATTATGATCGTTTGGATATTATTTTTTGCATTGGTTTTGGTAATTCTTGCCTTAGATTTAGGAGTATTTAACAAAAACCCTCATATTATTAGTACAAAAGAAGCCAGTAAATGGACAGCCATTTGGGTTTCACTATCTATGGCTTTTTCGGGAGTCATTTATTGGTTATATGGTACCGATTACATTTCAAATGCAACAAACCTCACACAAACAGGCGCTGCTTTAAAGTTTATAACAGGTTATCTGATAGAATTATCCTTAAGTATTGATAATATATTTGTGATAGCCGTCATTTTTGCTTCTTTTAAAATTCCGCAAAAATACCAACATCGTGTTCTGTTTTGGGGAATTTTAGGTGCGATTATTTTTAGAGGATTAATGATTTCTTTTGGTGTCATCATTATTAATAAATTTACTTGGACCACTTATTTATTTGGTGCTTTCTTATTATTCACAGCTATTAAG
>JAGORP010000003.1 GCA_018062725.1 Flavobacterium sp. | reverse complement strand
GGTGAACTCCTTTGGAAAGAGCATATTCACAATCGATACTTTCCAATCCAGCGCCTACTCGGGCAATAAATTGTAGGTTGGTAGCTTTGTCTAAAAAAGTTTGATCAATTTTAAATCGGCTTCGAATGACAATACCGTGATAATTGGAGATTTTGGATTCTATTTCTGTTTTGGAAGACGAAAAATCTTCAAAATTTTGAAATCCGGCCTGTTGTAATTCTTCCCAAAGTAAAGGATGATTACTGTCTAAATGAAGAATTTTGATTTCGTTTGGTTTCAAAATAGAATTCGAGTTTATCAAATGTAGTAATTTGATTTGAAAAACAAAACACGAAACTATTGAAACCAGACAGATGGTTTTTAAAGTAGCCTCTAAATGAATTATTTACCTTGCTTCAAACAATTATAATAATCACGTTCAATTTGTTCTTGGTGAAGCGGATGAGCAATTTTCACCATTTCGGCAGTACGTTGTTTTAGCGTCTTACCGTATAGATCGGCAATTCCATTTTCGGTGATGATGTATTGAACATGAGAACGGGTTGTAACTACTCCGGCTCCTTGTTTCAAATAAGGTACAATTCTGCTTTCGCCTCTTTTTGTGATGGAAGGCAATGCGATGATGGCTTTTCCTCCTTCGCTCAATGATGCGCCTCTGATAAAATCCATTTGTCCTCCAACTCCAGAATACATTCTCATTCCGATAGAGTCGGCACAAACCTGTCCAGTCACATCTACTTCTATAGCCGAATTAATAGCAACCATTCTCGGATTTTTACGAATGCGTGCGGTGTCGTTTACCATTGAGGATTCTTTCATTTCGATAAACGGATTGTCATTTACGAAATCATACAATCGTTGCGAACCGATTAGAAATGTTGCCAAAGCTCTTCCTCGAAGGGTGCCTTTGTAGTTGCAATTGATGACATTGCTTTCGATTAAGTCAATCACACCATCACTAAACATTTCGGTATGCAGTCCTAAGTCTTTATGGTTTTTCAATTGTGCTAAAACGGCATTTGGAATCGATCCGATACCCATTTGTAGTGTGCTTTTATTTTCGATTAAACTGGCAACAAATTGACCAATTTTTGCTTCTTCCGGTAAAATTGGAGCGACTTCATGACCATATATTGGCGTATTTACTTCAACGAGATAATCAATTTCGGAAACATGTAAAATGCCATCTCCGAAAGTTCTTGGCATTTGTGGGTTTACTTGAGCGATTACTATTTTAGCGTTTTCGACAGCGGCAATACTGGCTTCAACGGAAGTTCCTAAAGAGCAATAGCCATGAATATCAGGTGGTGATACATGTATAAAAACCACATCTAATAACACTACTTTTTTGCGAAACAAATGTGGTAATTCACTTAAAAAAACAGGAGTATAGGAACCGTTACCAGCGTTTAATGTATGTCGAACATTAGCCCCAATAAAAAAAGAGTTCACATGAAAACTTGCGGCTAAATCGGGATGGGCATACGGCGCTTCTCCTTCGGTGTGTAAGTGGCAAATTTCTACATTTCTTAATTCGGAGGCGCGATCTGTTAGTGCTTTTGTTAACACAGAGGGGGTAGCTGCTGCAGCTTGTACATAAACTCGATCTCCAGATTGTATCACTTTTACAGCTTCTGCTGCCGAAACGTATTTTCCCATGACTTATTTTTTTACAAATGTACGAGGGATAGACCATACAAAATATGATAAAACTCATTTTGTAGATCACTTTATTCTTGTTTATAGGATAAAAAAAAAGGCGCTAGTAGCGCCTTTTTTGGAAACAATCTGATTACCAAATTTTCACTCGTTTTTCTGGATGTAGATATAATTTATCTCCTTCTTTAATATCGAAAGCTTTGTAAAACGCATCCACATTTTGTAGAGGCACATAAGCACGATACATTCCAGGAGAATGCGGATCGGTTTTTACTTGATTTTTGATCGCTTCATCTCTCATTTTAGAACGCCAAATGGTTGCCCAAGAAATATAGAAACGTTGTTCTGGTGTAAAATCATCAATTAATCCTGGATTGCCATTTTTCTTTAAGAATAATTGTAATCCGTCATAAGCAGCATTTACACCGCCTAAGTCACCAATGTTTTCTCCTAGGGTAAATTTACCGTCAACAAAGGTACCTGGTAGCGGTTCTAAAGCGCTGTATTGTGCGGCTAGAGCACCTCCAAGGCCTGTGAATTGTTTTAAATCATCTTCTGTCCACCAGTTTTTTAAGTTTCCATCGGCATCATAACGCGAACCTGAATCGTCAAAGCCATGCGAAATTTCGTGACCAATTACGGCTCCAATTCCACCATAATTTACTGCTTCATCGGCTTTATAATCGTAGAAAGGAGGTTGTAAAATTGCGGCAGGGAATACAATTTCGTTATAAGATGGATTAAAATAAGCATTTACCGTTTGTGGTGACATGCCCCAGCGGGTTTTATCTACTGGTTTTTGTAAATCGGCTAGGTTTTCTTCAAATCCCCAACGCGCTACATTTTTCATATTATCGTAGTAGTTTCCGCCTTCTTCTTTCGATGCAATTACTAATTTTGAATAATCTTTCCATTTATCAGGATATCCGATTTTTACCGTCGATTTTCTTAATTTTTCAATTGCTCCTTTACGTGTTTCTGGCGTCATCCAAGGCAAGTTGTTGATTCTGTTTTCAAAGGCTAAAAACACATTTTCAATCATGGCTTTGGCTTTTTCTTTGGCTTCAGCTGGGAATTTTCTTTCTACATATAATTTACCCAAAGCTTCACCTACCGTTCCGTTTACAACTTGTAAAGCTCTTTCTTCACGTGGACGTTGTTTTAAAGCACCTGTTAACGTTTTGCTGTAAAAATCCCAATTGGCATTTTCGATATCTGTGGTTAAAACGCCAGTTGATTTGTTGATCAATGTCCAACGTAAATAGGCTTTCCAATCTTCAATTTTATTGGTTTTAAAAATATCTTCTAAAGCCGTCATGTATTTGGGTTGTGAAACCACTAAAGTATCAATTTTTCCGATTCCGATTCCTTGTAAATAACCATTCCAGTTTACCGATGGTGTTAATTTTTGCAACTCGGCAACGGTCATTGGGTTGTAGGTTTTTCTTCGGTCACGACGTTCTACACGGTCTAGTCGAGGACGTGCCATTTCGGTTTCTAAAGCTAGAACTTTTTCGGCATTTTTTTGAGCCATTTCTGGTTTTTCACCTAAAAATTGAAGCATTCTAGCTACGTGAGCGACATATTTTTCGCGTTTTTCTTTAGAATCTTTATCTTCAGAAACATAATAATCACGGTCTGGTAATCCCAAGCTTCCCAAACTGATGTACACGACATTTTTGTTCGAATTTTTGGCATCAGGACCAATTCCGGCACTGTAAAATCCAAGTCCACCTTCAGGAGTCATTTCGGTGATTAATTGGTTTACTTCGGCAATCGATTTGATTGCGTTTATTTTTGCTAAATATGGTTTTAACGGTTTAATACCTTGTTTGTTTCTTGCAACAGTATCCATAAAAGTACGGTATACATTTACGGCTTTTGCTTGATCCGATTTTGGATCCAGTTTCTTTGCAGCAGCTTCTTTTAAAATTGCCAATGCATCTTTGTCGGTATTTTGACGTAGTTCATCAAAGCTTCCCCATCGGGTTTTGTCGGCAGGAATTTCAGTTTTATCGTACCATGTCCCGTTTACGAAACGGAAAAAATCGTCACCAGGTTTCACGGTTCTATCCATAAACTCTAGGTTGATTCCTGGGTTTGGTTTACTCATTTGAGCAAATGTGGCGCACCCAAAAAATGAAAATACCGTAATACTACCAACGGTTAATAGGTTTTTTTTCATAATTGATTTGTTTTGGAATTTAGCATTTCACATTAGTCTCTTTTTTTTCAAAAAGTTACAATGATGCCAAATGTATACAAAATCAAAAAAGGTACACTAGAATTTAACATTGCATTAAAAGAAATAAAAAAGCGATAAGAATTACTTACCGCTTTTAAATTGAATGAATTGACTATTTAATTTTTAATTATTCGTTTCACGATGTTTTGATTGTTAGACGATATCTTAACAAAATAAATTCCTGAAGATGCTGACGATAAGTCCAATTTGTATTGGTTTTGAATCGTTTGTTGGGTTTCAAAAATTATTTTTCCGGCAACATCATACACTTGCAATTTATCGATAGATTCATTTCCTACAGCTACCGTAAAGATTGCTGTTGATGGATTTGGATAAATAGCAATGTTTTTTAACTCAAATTCTTGGTTAGAAAGTGTGCCTTCAATCACAAAATCGTCAATTGTTATTCCTAAATCGTTTACGCCACCATCGGAATGAAATACCACTCTAAAAATAACATTCGGTTGTCCGATTAAAGCATTTAAGCCATAAAAATAAGAGGTTAAGGCAGGAACCGCTCCAGTTCCGGTGTTTGGGGCTCCAGATCCACCTGTCCATTGAGCGCCTGGGCAATTATAACAATCGCTTCCTGTTGTAGCGTTAGTTCGGTTGCTGTTATACCAACTAGGGCCTTGTGTTCCTAAAACCGACCATGATTGTCCCATATTGGTAGAATATTCTACGTAGGCAACGTCCCAGTTTTGTTCTAATGCAAATCCCAATTTAAATCGGATTACAGGATTTACCGCATTGGTAAAATCGTAACATTTTGAGTATAAGTATTCCTTTTTATTGTCGGGATAATTGGAGTTAACTCCTACGGTATACACGTTATTTCCAGGAGTGGCTAATGCCCCGTTAGTGTTAATACCTCGTTGCCAAACGCCAGAACAATTTCCAGAGGAAGTTAATAATTCATCGGATGCCGATTCGAAAGTATTGATAACTCCTAGAGCTTCCGAATTGTTGATAAAGAAGGATGTTTTTCCGGAATTATTATCTAAAAAGGCATCTCCAGTTATTGCCGTACTTACATTTAAAACATAGGCACCTTTATTGGTTATTGTTAGGGTAGGAATAGTAATGTTTTGGCTAGTGCTTGGAGCAATGGTTCCATTCCATATATAGTTTTGGACACCAGTGCCATAGTCATAACTAACAGTTACTTGATTAATTGGCGTGGTTCCGTTATTTTTGACAACAACTATTGGCGAAATGCTTCCAGAGCAATTAATATCTGCCGTTGGACTTGTAATTTCGACCAATTTCACATCATTTGTTGGTATTTCAACAGGGATAGGCGTTTGCCAAATTCCACGTCCGTAAGTAGCGGCGGTTAGAATATTGTCTTCTAAATTGACTTCTAAATCGGTTACAGAAACGTTAGGCAAGTTGGCTTCAAATGGTTCCCATTGTGACATAGAATCATCTCTGTAATATACCCCTAATGTTGTTCCTAAATAAAGTGGATTTAGAGAATTTCTTCCTTGATGTTTGATTACATTTTTTCCGAGTGTTGGTAAATTTTCTGAAAAAGAAGTAAAACTAGTTCCACCTGTTGTAGATTTTAGTGCCAAACCTCCAGTTCCAGAGGTAGTCAAATACACGATATTATTATTCGAATAATTCACACAAATAGAAGTGATAGTGCTTGGTGCTGTATAGGCTAAACTGAAATTTATGCCTTTATCAATACTTTTATATAGCTGATTGCCATTAGAAACAAACATGATGTTGTCGTTATTTGGTGCTACAGCAATTTGTTCGACATCGCCAGAACCAATCGTAGTATTGCTTTGCACGTCCCAGGTGAAGGTACACGTGTTTAATTTGTAAAGACGGTTATAGCCTGCAAACAAATCTCCGGAATTATTCATCATTAAAGGCGTAACCCAATTTCCTCCATCATCATTAGTGCCCGTTTCGGTAGCGGGAGCACTCACACCCGTTCCTACGCTTTCTCCAGCATTATTACTGATGTACAACCCACCTCCAAATTGAATAAATCCATAATAAATATTACTATTGGTAGGATCTACTGCTGTATCCATACCATCGGCACCATAGTAGTTTTTCCAAGAGCTACTGCTGTAGGCATGCCCACCATTATCTTGTAATCCACCTACCATTTTACCCGCAGATTGTTTGGATACGGCTACTTTATAGAATTGACTTATTTGCAAACCGGCAGTTAAATCGGTAAAATTAGCGCCGTTATTGTTAGATACATAAACGCCACCATCTGTTCCAGCATATAATTTTGAACCATAATATCGTAAAAAATGGATATCAGCATGCGTATACGCTGGTCCAGAAGGATTACTCCAATCGTTTAGTTTTGTAAAACCCAAACCACCATTGGTAGATTTCCATACATTTAAAAGACCTGTGTAAATTTCATCTTTATTGGAAGACGATACCGCTAAAGCCATGTCGTATCCTGCTTGTCCAGAACCATCAAAAATAGCAGGTGTTGCTGCTGTTGAAATTTTTGTCCAGTTGGTGCCTGAATTTGTGGAGCGATATACCCCTTGAAAACCATATCCAGTGGTTGCACTTAATATGTAGATATAATTAGCATCGGCTGCCGTCACATCTAAGTTTAGTCTTCCTGATAAAGCAGGCAAACCGGTAGTTATTTCCGTAAAAGTATCTCCAGTATTGGTCGATTTGTAAAATTTAGTATTACTTACTGCATATACGGTTGTGGGATCACTCGGTCTTAATCTAATATTTCCTTTGGAAAAATTACCCGATTGCACATTGGTCCAAGTTGTTCCGCCATTGGAGGTTTTAAAAATACCCGAATTGGTGGCACACCATAAAATTTGATTGTTACTAGGATGCATCATAATGTCCCCGGCATAATCAGATGTTCCAGTAAAAGAAAGGCCCGTAATGTTCCAAGTTAAACCTCCATCAGTCGATTTTAGTACCCCTACAGAATAGGTGTCTTGACCGTCTTTGTCACCTGTAGCAATATAAATTACGTTTGAATTGGTGTGATCGACCGCAATACCTGAAACGCCAATTTGCGGCAATTGATCAGATAAGGGTGTCCAGTTGGCACCAGAATTGGTTGATTTCCAAATACCACCGGCAGGTGAACCAATGTAAAGAGTATTAGGATTTGTAGGATCTTCATAAACAAAATTCACCCTTCCTTGTCCAGAGGACCATGAACCGGTGTTGGTGTGCGTAAATGGACCGATAGGCGTCCAGTTGCTTGTAGGTAAAGCTCTTGACGTACTTTTTTTAGCTTTGTTTTTTTGTTGCCAAGCTGTCCAGAACTCTTCCGATGTCATTAAGGTTCCATCTTCTTTTACCAGATTTTGCCAATAATTTTCCCAGCGTTTAAAAGGTTTAAAGCCGCTTCCTTTTTTTCTAAAATCCTTATCTTTCCAATATTCGTTGAAAGCAGTTGTGATTTCTTGAAAGTTTCTTTCTTTTTTGGAATCTCCTTTGTTTTGCATCCAAGGGGCATTATCATTATATTGTCCAAAAGTGACGATAAATGAAAAAAGAAGTAAAAAAGTAGTGTAAAATTTGTTCATTGTAGTTAAATTTTATCAAAAATAAGCAGGAACATCGGTAAATAAAATTATTTCGGGGTTTTTAACTAAAATCACTGCAAATTCAATTAATTTTGCAAATAAAAATGTTGCGATTTTTAAAAAGATTTAAAACACTTTTAGTAGTGTTATTTTTCCTTTCGGTAGTTATTGTTTCGTTGTTTTATTTTGTGTTAAATCCCAAAAAATCACTGCCAATTTACACTCCTTCGATGGTAAATCCTGAATTGGTTGATACCACAATTCAATATGTTGCCAATAATCATTTTATTTCCGATTTCGCCTTTATCAATCAAAACGGAAAAACAATCACCCAAAAAGATTACGAAGGGAAAATATATGTTGCCGATTTCTTTTTTACGACTTGTCCTACTATTTGTCCTTTGATGACCGACAATATGGTGTGGTTACAGAGCCAAATTAAAAACAATCCCAAAGTCATGTTGTTGTCTCATTCGGTAACGCCCGATATCGATAGTGTTCCTGTTTTAAAAGCATACGCCAAAAGAAAAGGAGTTTTAGATTCAAAATGGAATTTGGTCACGGGCGACAAGAAAGACATTTATTATATTGCTAGAAAATCGTATCTGGCTGTAAAAACGGGCAAACCATCCGAATTATACGACATGGTGCATACCGAAAACTTTGTGTTGGTCGATCAAAAACGTCGTGTTCGTGGATTTTATGACGGCACCAAAAGAGAAGAGGTCGAGAAACTGTTAGCCGACATTAATTTTCTTGCAACCAAAGAATAATTTTTTCAAAGTATATTTACCACAAATACAAACATTTTGAACGCTTCCATACTCACTCAAAAATTTGCTGAACAACCAAAAATTATCCAAATGGCAACTGCTATTTCGGGTGATGCTAAGATTAATGTAAAAGGACTTTCTGGTTCTTCTTTGTCTTTTGTGTTGGAAGCGCTTTTTCAAAAAACGGAAAATTCTTTTTTGCTTTTGTGTAACGAAAAAGAGGAAGCTGCTTATATTCTGAATGATTTAGAAGAATTATTAGGCGATAAAGATGTGTTGTTTTACCCTAGTTCGTACCGAAGACCGTACCAAATTGAAGAAACCGATAATGCCAATGTGTTACTGCGTTCGGAGGTGTTAAACAGAATCAATTCCCGAAAAAAACCAGCCATAATTGTGTCGTATGCGGAAGCGATTTTTGAAAAAGTAGTCACCAAAAAAGAACTCGAAAAAAACACCTTAAAAATTGCGGTTGGCGATAAAGTCTCCATCGATTTTATCAACGAAGTCTTGTTCGAATATGAATTTAAACGAGTTGATTTTATTACCGAACCGGGTGAGTTTTCGGTGCGTGGTGGAATTTTAGATGTGTTTTCATTCTCGAATGATAATCCGTATCGTATCGAGTTTTTTGGCAATGAAGTCGATAGCATTCGAACCTTTGATGTCGCTTCGCAATTGTCTATTGAAACCAAAAATAAGATTACCATTATTCCCAATTTTGAGAATAAACTATTGCAAGAAAAAAGAGAAAGTTTTTTAGACTATATTCATCCTAAAACGACGTTATTTATTCAAAATACCGATTTGCTTGGTACAAATCTGGATAAATTATTTGGCAAAGCCGAAGAGAGTTTCGCAAAATTATCCAAAGATATCAAACACGCTGCTCCCGAAGAATTATTCGTCAATCAACAAACCTTTTTAAAGCAAGCTTTGAATTTTTCGGTGGTGGAATTGGCTGCAAAACCATTGTTTAAAGTCCAAGATACTTTTGAATTTTTAGTAAAGCCACAACCTTCATTCAACAAACAATTCGATTTGTTGTTGCAAAATCTGAAAGAAAACCGCCAACTCGGTATTAAAAATTATTTGTTTTGCTCCAACGAGCAACAAGCCAAACGTTTTCATGATATTTTCGAGTCTTTAGACGAACAAGAACACGAACATTTTACCAAAGATTACGAAACGATCGTCTTGCCTTTATTTCAAGGGTTTATCGATGAAGAAAACGGAATTGCCTGTTACACCGATCATCAAATTTTTGAGCGTTATCATAAGTTTTCCATCAAAAATGGCTACTCCAAAAAGCAAACGATTACATTAAAAGAACTGAATTCACTTTCCGTAGGTGATTATGTGACCCATATTGATCACGGAATTGGAAAATTTGGTGGTTTGCAAAAAATTCAGGTGGAAGGCAAAACTCAGGAAGCTATTAAACTAGTCTATGCCGATAATGATATTGTGTATGTGAGCATTCATTCCCTACATAAAATTTCGAAATACAATGGTAAAGACGGTGTGCCTCCTAAAATTTACAAATTAGGTTCTGGTGCCTGGAAAGCTTTAAAACAAAAAACCAAAGCCCGTGTCAAACACATTGCATTCAATTTAATTCAGTTGTATGCGAAACGACGATTAGACAAGGGTTATGCTTTTGCACCCGATAGTTATTTGCAACATGAATTGGAAAGTTCCTTTATTTACGAAGACACGCCCGATCAATTAAAAGCGACGCAGGAAGTGAAAGCCGACATGGAAAACGAGCGTCCGATGGATCGTTTGGTGTGTGGAGATGTAGGTTTCGGAAAAACGGAAGTCGCCATTCGTGCTGCTTTTAAAGCGGTAGATAATAGCAAACAAGTGGCTGTTTTGGTACCCACAACCATTTTGGCGTACCAGCATTATCGAACGTTTAAGGAGCGTTTGAAAGGAATGCCGGTTACGGTCAATTACATCAACCGTTTTCGAACCGCCAAACAAAAAGCCGAAATTTTAAAGGATTTAGAATCAGGTAAACTGGATATTTTAATTGGAACCCACCAATTGGTGAGTAAAAATGTCATCTTTAAAAACTTAGGATTGCTAGTTGTAGATGAAGAGCAAAAGTTTGGGGTGAATGTCAAAGACAAATTGAAAACTATTGCAACCAATGTCGATACGCTAACGTTAACCGCAACGCCCATTCCAAGAACATTGCAGTTTTCGTTGATGGCGGCTCGTGATTTATCAGTAATTACGACACCACCACCCAATCGTTATCCTATTGAAACGCACGTAGTCGGATTTAACGAAGAAGTCATCCGCGATGCGGTTTCATACGAAATTGAGCGTGGCGGACAAGTATTTTTCATCAACAACCGAATCGAAAATATAAAAGAAATTGCCGGAATGATTCAACGATTGGTTCCCAATGCGAAAGTAGGCATTGGCCACGGTCAAATGGATGGCAAGAAATTGGAAGAAGTCATGCTTTCGTTTATGGAAGGTGAATTTGATGTGTTGGTGGCTACGACTATTATCGAAAGCGGTTTGGATGTACCCAATGCCAATACGATTTTCATCAATAATGCCAACAATTTCGGATTGTCCGATTTGCACCAAATGCGCGGTCGTGTGGGACGAAGCAATAAAAAAGCGTTTTGTTATTTTATTACGCCACCGTATTCAGCGATGACCGAAGAAGCGCGCAAACGTATTCAGGCTTTAGAACAATTTAGCGAATTGGGTAGTGGATTCAACATTGCGATGAAAGATTTGGAAATTCGTGGTGCCGGAGATTTATTAGGTGGCGAGCAAAGTGGTTTCATCAACGAAATTGGTTTCGAAACCTATCAAAAAATCATGCAGGAAGCCATTGAAGAATTGAAGGAAAATGAATTCAAGGATTTGTATCCGGACGAAAATACGCCAGAAACCAAAGAATACGTCAAAGAATTACAAATTGATGCCGATTTTGAATTGCTTTTCCCTGACGATTATATCAATAGTGTGACGGAACGTTTGAGTTTGTACAACGATTTGGCGTTAATCAAAACAGAAGAAAAACTGCTAGAATTTCAACAGCAATTAGAAGATCGTTTCGGAAAATTGCCCAAACCAGCCCTAGCCTTGTTAGATAGTTTGCGTTTAAAATGGATTGCGACTCATTTAGGAATTGAAAAACTAGTGTTGAAACAAGGGAAGTTTTTGTGTTATTTTGTAGGCGACCAAAAAAGCGAATATTACCAATCGTCACGTTTTCACAAAGTGTTGCAATTTGTACAGCAGCATTCCAATTTGTGCAAAATGAAAGAAAAAGAGACCAAAAATGGTCTCCGTTTGTTATTGACTTTCGAAAATGTAAAATCGATTAAAAAGGCGTTGGAATTGATGGAGATGGTGTAATTTTTTTAACCGCTAAGTACGCTAAGATTTCGCAGTGTTCGCAAAGTTGTTGTTGGTACAATAAATTAGAACGTTGAAAGTGAATACGATGAAAATAATTACTTGGAATTGTAACGGAGCATTTAGAAAGAAATTTGAAAGTCTTGTGTGTTTTGAAGCGGATTTACTTGTAATACAAGAATGTGAAAATCCAGCGGAAACTAAAGATAACAAATACATCGAATGGGCAATTAATTATTTGTGGATTGGAGATACTAAAAATAAAGGTCTTGGGATTTTTGCAAAAGAAACTATCGATTTGAAGTTATTAGATTGGTCTGATGTTTATAAAGACCACAAAGTAAAACACTTTTTGCCTTGTCTTGTAAATGGACAATTTGAACTTCTTGCGGTTTGGACTCATAAAAATAAATCTCCAAATTTTGGTTATATTGGTCAATTTTGGAAATATTTGCAAATCAATAAAGGCAATTTTAAAAATTCAATTATAACTGGAGATTTCAATAGTAATTCGATTTGGGATCAATGGGATAGATGGTGGAATCACTCTGACGTTATACGTGAATTAGAAGAAATTGGAATTTATAGTTTATACCATAAATTCACAAATGAAGAACAAGGAAAAGAATCACATCCAACATTTTATTTACATAGAAATTTTCTAAAACCTTATCATATAGATTATTGCTTTGCTTCAATCAAATTTCTGGATAAGCTTAGTAATATCACTGTTGAGCCTTTTGAAAAATGGAAACATTTAAGTGATCATTCTCCAATAATTACAACATTTAATTGTAAAAACGGTTTGTAAAAACTTTTTAATTGCGTTCTTTGCTAATCCTTTGCGCTCCTTGCGGTTAAAACCTACTTCGTCAATTTCAAATCTTTAATGATTTTAAACGCTTTGTCTACGACATCTTCGCTGACTAAAACCGTAAATTCATTGGATGTAGAAATCACTTCGTAAATGATAATCCCTTCCCAGGCCAAACGTTGGAAAATAAAATAATAAATTCCAGAAGTGGTGGTGTTTTCTTTAGGTAATTTTACCGTTACCGAAGATAAATTCTCCAATTTTTGCGTCTGCTTTTCACCTTTGAAGTATTTTTCTACCAAATGACTCAAACTATCACTCAAAACGATATTGGTTTCGTGTACGCCACGAGAGGACGTAAAAAACACATCAGGTAATTCATTGATTTCAGCAATTAATTCGGCTTGTTTTGAAAATATCGTATCGGAAATTTGAAAGGTAAAATCGGTTAAGGAAGAACGAACGGTAATTTCGCCAATTCCTTTTAAAACCTTGGTTACTTTATGGTTGACTTGAAAATCTAAATCTTCCGAAAGCCGCTTTAGGGCCATGATGACTGCCCCTTGTTTGACATCTTTTCCCAATTCAGATTCTAAATCTTCAGTCATAATTCTGGCTAAAGAAGTAAGATTAATAATGCCTTGTGATAAAGCATTGAGTAAAAAAGGCTTGGTTTTGATGTAATTTTCTACAACAGAAGAAATAGTTTTCATTATTGTTTTATTTAAATCCGACACAAAGATAGAAATAAAACAAAATGTTACAAAAATTTATAATTTAATTCTTAAAAGTAGTAAAAAGCATCTTCTAGATGTTCAATGTTAAATTTGTTGTCGGTTTTAACAAGGGAAACAATGTCAAATCGAATGTCTAAATCCAAATCGGATTGTTGTACATATTCATCGATGGCTTTAACTAAGAGTTTGATTTTCTTTTTATCGACAAAATCTTCCGGATTACCATAATCGGTAGAGGTTCTGGTTTTGACTTCCACCACAATGAGCCAATCTTCTTTTCGGGCAATGATGTCGATTTCGGCTTTTTGAAATACAAAATTTTGTTCTAAAATTTCATATCCGTTTTTTTGAAGGTATTCAATAGCCAGTTTTTCACCTTGTTTTCCTAACTCGTTGTGATCTGCCATAGTTGTTGCGAGGCACGAAGCAAAGCAATCTGCCCTCTGATTTAATTATTATTTATATTCAAAAATCAATTTTGAACATTCACTATTTACATCTAGGGTGACTTGGCTTCCAAAAGGTAAAGCACGATTGTCCTGCACATGTCCAGCAGGGAAATTATACACAATCGGAATGTTGTATTTTTTGGTCACGTCTTCAATAATTTGCAACGCATCTTTTCCCCACGGAATATCGTTATCTTTCATTTTGGTCATACCGCCGACTAAAATCCCTTTGATGCTTTCCAAACAACCGTTGCGTTTTAAATTCATCATCATACGGTCGATATGGTACAAGTATTCATCCAAATCTTCAATAAAGAGAATTTTGTTTTCACAATCAATCGCGGAAGGCGACCCAAACAAACTATACAATATCGACAAATTTCCACCGACCAATTCGCCTTGGGCTTTCCCGAATTTATTCATAGGATGTGGTAAAAGGTCATATTCCAATCTTTCGTTTCCAAAAAGGGCTACTTTCATCGATTCTTTAGCGTCCTTACTGGCTTTGGCAACCGTTACGGGCATGATTCCGTGAATCGATTTATAGCCCATCGTATTCAGATGACTGTGTAAAACGGTAACATCGCTAAACCCGACAATCCATTTCGGGTGTTGTTTGAATTTCGAAAAATCCAATAAATCAATCATGCGCACGGTTCCGTAACCACCACGTACACACCAAATCATCTTAATATTCGGGTTGTCCAATTGCTCTTGAAAGTCTTTCGCGCGTTGTTCGTCGGTTCCGGCCAACTGATTTAAATCCAAACCAATGGTACTTCCAATTTTAACTTCCAATCCCCAACTTTTTAGCAAATCAATCGCTGGTTTTAAATTGTTATCAATATTTTTACGCGCCGTTGCTACAATAGCCACGGTGTCGCCTTTTTGCAAATAAGGAGGTGTGATCATCTTTTTTTGTGAATAAGATAAGTTGGAAATAAATAATAAAATTGCAAGTATGCGTAGCATTAGAAATCTTTATGTACCAAAAATAATAAAAATGGAACTTAATATTCGTGTATTCGTGGCTAAAAACTTATTTTTGCATCTTTATTCTGAATTTACTTCAGAATCTATTCAAGTTTAGTTTTTAAAAGAACATTTATGATTACGAATCCGAAGAGATATACCATTACGGCTGCATTACCCTATACTAACGGACCCATTCACATTGGGCATTTAGCAGGAGTTTATGTTCCAGGAGACATTTATGCTCGTTTTTTACGCTTGCAAGGAAGAGATGTGGCCTACATCTGCGGAAGCGATGAGCATGGGGTGGCAATTTCGATGAAAGCCAAAAAAGAAGGCATTACACCGCAAGAAGTAATTGATAAGTATGATGGTATTATCCGTCAGTCGTTTATCGATTTCGGAATTTCGTTTGATAATTATTCAAGAACATCTTCCAAAATTCATCACGAAACGGCATCAGCTTTTTTCAAAAAATTATATGAAGACGGAAAGTTCATCGAAGAAACAACAGATCAATTATACGATGAAAAAGCCGATCAGTTTTTGGCCGATCGATTCGTAACCGGAACTTGTCCGAAATGTGACAATCCGGAAGCTTATGGTGATCAATGCGAAAAATGTGGGTCAACATTAAACGCCACCGATTTGATCAATCCGAAATCAACCATTACGGGAGCTACACCTGTTTTAAAATCAACCAAACACTGGTTTTTACCATTAAATGAATATTCCGACTTTTTACAACAATGGATTGTAGAAGGACATAAAAAAGACTGGAAACCCAATGTATACGGTCAAGTAAAATCGTGGATTGATGGCGGTTTAGAACCTCGTGCGGTAACCCGTGATTTGGACTGGGGAATTGATGTTCCTGTTGAAGGTGCCGAAGGAAAAAAACTGTATGTATGGTTTGATGCACCTATCGGATATATTTCATCCACCAAAGAATGGGCAGCCCGTGAAGGAAAAGATTGGGAACCGTACTGGAAATCGGAAGATACCAAATTGGTTCACTTCATCGGAAAAGACAATATTGTATTCCATTGTGTGATTTTCCCAGCGATGTTAAAAGCGGAAGGAAGCTATATCTTACCTGATAACGTTCCGGCAAATGAATTCTTGAATTTAGAAGGCAACAAATTATCAACGTCTAAAAATTGGGCGGTTTGGTTGCACGAATATTTAATCGATTTCCCTGAAAAACAAGATGTATTGCGTTATGCTTTAACGGCCAATGCACCCGAAACCAAAGACAACGACTTTACTTGGAAGGATTTTCAAGCGAGAAATAACAATGAATTAGCGGCTATTTTCGGAAACTTTATCAACCGAGTAGTGGTGTTGACCAACAAGTATTACGAAGGAGTAGTACCTACGCCAAACGAATTTAATGAAGTGGACAACGCTACTTTAACCGAATTAAAAGCCTATCCACAAGTGATTGCTTCCTCGGTAGAACGTTACCGTTTTAGAGAAGCCTTGGGTGAAATGATGAATGTAGCACGTTTAGGAAATAAATACTTAGCCGATGAAGAGCCTTGGAAAATGGTCAAAACCGATCCCGAGCGTGTAAAAACACAAATGTATGTGGCTTTACAAATTGCATCTGCTTTAGCAACCTTGTGTGAGCCATTTTTACCGTTTACTTCCAAAAAATTGTGTAAGATTTTAAATATTCAACCGAATAATTGGAATTTAGAATTTGAAAATTGGAATGTAACCAAAGCCGGTCATCAAATTGGTGAAGCGGAAATCTTATTCGCTCAAATCGAAGATGCCGAAATTCAAAAACAAATTGACAAACTTGAAGCTACTAAATCAGCGAATAAGGTTGAGATTGCTTCGTCTAAACTCGCAATGACTATGCCTCAAAAAGAAACGACTACTTTCGAAGATTTTTCAAAAATTGATTTACGTGTAGGAACCATTATCGAAGCGGAAAAAATGCCAAAAGCGGACAAATTATTGGTCTTAAAAGTAGATACTGGAATTGACGTTCGTACTATTGTTTCAGGGATTGCAGAACATTTTACACCTGAAGAAGTTATCGGGAAAAGAGTAACCGTATTGGTCAACCTAGCACCAAGAGCCCTGCGTGGTGTGGAAAGTCAAGGGATGTTGTTGTTGACCAACAATTCGGAAGGAAAATTGGTTTTCATGTCTCCTGAGAATGATGGGGTGGAAAATGGCGCAACGATTAGTTAAAATTTTCTGTACAAAATATAATCTTGTCACATTCTTTCATATATTTACATCATCCGAATAACTTATGATATATCCTCAATTAAAAAATACACCTATAAAAGAAATTGTCTTTTCAATTTCTTATGAGGAAATTGTGGACAAAGATTGTTTCGATAAATTTGTTAATTTAGATTATATCAAAAACAATTTTAATGATATTAAACCTTCTGTTACAAATGAATTTGAGGTAAGTAGTGGAGGGGTTAGAATTTTAAAAGACAATAGTGGTTTTCATTTAAGAAACAAAAATGAAGTTTTGCAAATGAGAAAAGGGTCGTTGTCTTATCACCATTTGAATTCGTATAGAGGTTTTGGAGAAATTTTAACTTCGTTATTAGAATATTGGAGAATTTTTGATCAAATAACTAAAGATAACCTTACCGTAACCAATATTTCTGTTCGATATATAAATGTAATAGAAATTGATAAGTCAAATCCTGCATCACACCTTGTTCAATTATACCCCAAACAATCAGATGATAGAGAGGTTTTAAACTTCCAGAGTTCGGTTCGTTTTTCGTATAAAGATAATTCTGATTATATTGTCAATGCAGTTTCTACAAAACCAAAAGAAGATATTGTTTTATTAGATATAAGTGTAAGTAGTAAATTGAAAATTTTTGGCGAAAATAAAATTGACTTAGAAAAACAATTTTTGCCTTTACAAAACATAAAAAATAGAGCTTTTTTTGATTCAATTACAGCTAAAGCTCTTATAAAGTATATAAATCAAGAAAATTAATCATGGGAAATTCATTAACATTCTTAGCAGAGGATTTAGTTTTAAAACAATCCGAATTGTTCAGAGATGAATATGTAAACTCTGAAATTATTCAAGTTCATACTTTTAATGAATTAAGTGTTTCCAATCTTGACGACTGGTATAACAGTATTTTAATGAAATTCAGTTTTCTTAATGAAATTCAAGTAAAAAATATTCAAGGATTTTTAAAAGCTTTAGATTATGTTCTAGGAGAGATTGATCCAAATAAATTAGAAATATATTTGGATTCAGTTGAGGATTCAGATTTGATGTTGTGGCGTGAATCTAATCACGGAATATCAATGATTACGTTCGATGAATATGGTCAAATTATTTACAGTTTTATTGGGAAAAATGGTAAAAAAGTTAAAGGAAATTTTGACCAAAATGTTGATATGGAAAAATTACTTTACAAATTTATTTCAGCATAGTCCTAAGAAATTAATGCAAGAATGCTCTTTACCATATATTCCTAATAGACTTCATTCCGTAGGAAAAATAAACGTTGATGACTTTAATATTGGAGAAGAACTATATTATAGATGCAATCCAAGTGATCATAAAGCACCATATAATAATATAAGTTTATATGACATCTCTCATAATAGAAATTTCTCTGTTCCTAATGATTACCCAAAGGAAGATGTTTTATTTGATATAAATCATGAATCTGATGTTGAAATAATAAGTGGGAAATCTATAAATACTTCAATAATAAAATCTTTAGGGATAGGTAATTCTATTTGTAAACCTATTGAATATGATCAAATTACTGCTGAAATAAAGCTAGTTCATAAGCCTTTACCATGTATGTATCCTCATAGTGTTTTTCAAGTTTTAGTTAATAATATTGAAGTTAATAGTGAAAACTATAAAGTAATATTAGACAAAAAGAATTTGGTTTATAAAAATTTAAGAAGAGATATTAGATTGGAATTAACAACAATTATTTACACTTCAACAATTGATAACGATTCTGAAACTGAATTCATAACTGAATTATAACAAATGACACCAAAAGTAATCGCTTTCGATGCCGATGATACCCTTTGGCACAACGAACCTTATTTTGACGAAGCACAAGCCAAGTTTTGTGCTTTGTTTCAAGATTATGCATCACGTCAGGAAATATTGGGGTTGATTTTAAATCATCAAATCAAAAATTTGCCTTTGTACGGTTTCGGAATCAAAGCGTTTACGTTATCGATGATTGAATCGGCTTTAGAATTAACCAATAACCAAATCTCAGGAAACGATATTCAAAAAGTACTTCAAATTGGGAAGGAATTACTCGAAAAACCCGTCGAATTATTGCCTAATGTCATAGAAGTTTTAGAAACCTTAAAAGGGAAATACAAACTGATTGTCGCGACTAAAGGCGATTTAAAAGATCAACATCGCAAATTACACGATTCGGGTTTGGGACATTATTTTCACCATATTGAAGTCATGAGCGATAAAACCGATTTGGATTATCAAAAAATGTTAGGCCGTTTGGATATTCAGCCACAGGATTTCATGATGATTGGTAATTCTTTAAAATCAGATGTCTTACCCGTTTTAAATATAGGTGGTTTCGGAATTCACATTCCGTATCATACGACTTGGGAATATGAAAAAATCGATTTTGAAGTCCAACATCAAAATTTCAAAGCCATCGAAAATATTTCAGAAGTAGTATCTTTGATTGGATGAAACTAAAACTTGATCTCAACAGCTGGAACCGAAAAGAACATTTCGAATTTTTTTCGGCAATGGAAGAACCTTTCTATGGGTTAACTTCCACGATTGATTGCACGATTGCCTATCAAAAAGCAAAAGAATTGCAAGTTCCTTTTTTTACGTATTACTTGCACAAAACGCTAGCAGCGATTAACGCGGTTGAAAATTTCAGGTACCGAATTATCGATAAGGAAGTCTATGTTTTCGATCGAATTGATGTGTCATCCACCGTGATGAGAGAAGACAAAACCTTTGGATTTTCTTTAATCGAATTTGATTCCGATTTACAAAAATTCACCCAAAATGTCGAAATAGAAGTCGCTCGAATTCAAACAACTTCCGGCTTGTTTACCAGAGAGTTTAGGGAGATCAATTTGATTCATTTTTCAGCCTTACCTTGGGTTAATTTTACTTCAATGTCACATGCACGGGGCTACTCTTATCCAGACAGTTGCCCAAAGGTGTCTTTCGGAAAAGTAATAGAAGATAATGGGATAAAGACTATGCCAATGTCATTACACGTTCACCACGGATTAATTGATGGCTATCATGTGGGCTTGTTTTTAGACGAATTGCAAAAACAAATGAATTCCTAAAAAACATTCGTTAAAATCCTATTAATTATAAATTCTAAAGTTTAAAAACTTTGTACCTTTGTACTCGTTAACATTTTAACTTAAAGATTATGTACCCAGAAGAAATGGTTAAACCGATGCGTACTGAACTATCAGAAGCAGGTTTTCAAGATTTATATAGTGCAGAAGCCGTAGAAAATGCTTTGGCTCAAAAAGGAACTACTTTGGTGGTTGTAAATTCAGTTTGTGGTTGTGCTGCTAGAAACGCACGTCCAGGAGCTAAGATGAGTTTAGACAATGCTAAAAAACCAGCTCACTTGGTGGCTGTTTTTGCAGGTGTCGATAAAGAAGCAGTAGATGCAGCACGTCAGCACATGTTTCCTTTTCCTCCTTCATCACCAAGTATCGCGTTGTTTAAAGACGGGGAATTGGTACACGTTTTAGAACGTCATCATATTGAAGGTCGTCCAGCAGAAATCATCGCAGAAAATTTAAAAGACGCTTACAACGAGTTTTGCTAATTCAAAAGAAAATTAAGTAAACCACGTTTCGGCGTGGTTTTGTTTTTTTAAACTGTTTGTTTTTACTTTATGGAAAAAATTATTTCGTACCCTATTTCTGTAATTTATTACTTGTGTTTTTTAATTTGTTTGCTAATTTTTCATCCCATTCAGATCATTTGTTTGAATGTTTTTGGTTATCAAGCGCAAAAAAAAAGTGTCGATTATTTGAATTTTTGTTTGTTGCGTTGTACCAATCTTTTAGGGACTCGATATAGCTTTAAAAACAGAGAAGTAATTCCAGAAAATGTGCCAATAATTTTTGTAGCCAATCATCAGAGTTTGTATGATATTGTAGCTATTATTTGGTATTTACGTCGATTTCATGCTAAATTTGTGAGTAAGAAAGAATTAGGAAAAGGCATACCAAGTGTATCGTATAATTTAAGACACGGAGGTTCTGTTTTAATCGATAGAAAAGATCCAAAGCAAGCCATTCCTACCATTATGGGTTTGGGAGCTTATATCGAAAAAAACACACGTTCGGCTGTCATTTTTCCCGAAGGGACAAGAAGTAAAACGGGAGCGCCAAAGAAGTTTTCTGAAAACGGATTAAAAATGCTTTGCAAAAAAGCACCTTCGGCCTTCATTGTGCCTATAACCATTAATAATTCGTGGAAAATGGTTAAATTTGGTAGTTTTCCCATGGGATTAGGTAATAAACTAGAGTTTATTATTCATGAACCTTTAAAAGTTTCCGATTTTCCGTTTGAGGAACTTTTTGCTAAAACTGAAACCGCGGTCACGCAGGCTATAATAATATAATCAGAGGATATTTTAGTAACATAAAGACTGCCTCTACAAATTTAAAATACAATGTCAATACAAAATGTGCGTCGTGAAGTGATGCAATTTTTAGAAAAAAACATCGACTCTTTTGTTGATACTTACTTAATGCCCGTTGAAAAAATATGGCAACCAAGTGACTTATTACCCAATTCTGAAAAAGAAACGTTTTTAGAAGATGTAACCGAATTACGCGAAATTGCGAAAGAATTACCCTATGATTTTTGGGTAGTTTTAGTCGGAGATACCATTACCGAAGAAGCTTTGCCAACCTATGAATCGTGGTTGATGGATGTAGAGGGTGTTTCTCAAAAAGGCGGCGGCGGTGATAACGGATGGGCCAAATGGTTGCGCCAATGGACGGGGGAAGAAAACCGTCATGGTGATTTGTTAAACAAGTATTTGTACTTGTCAGGACGTGTTAATATGCGTGAAGTTGAGGTTACGACTCAGCATTTAATCAACGATGGTTTCGATCCAGGAACCGATAGAGATCCGTATAAAAACTTTGTATTTACCAGTTTTCAAGAATTGGCGACCTATGTTTCACACAACCGTGTAGCACAAATCGCGAAGAAATTTGGGGATCACAAACTATCTAAAATTTGCCGATTAATTGCTGGAGATGAAATGCGTCACCATCATGCGTACTCCGAATTTGTAGATCGAATTTTTAAAGTAGATCCAAGCGAAATGATGTTGGCCTTTCAATACATGATGAAGCAAAAAATAACCATGCCTGCGCATTTGATTCGTGAATCAGGAGAAGCCATTGGAACTGCTTTTGAAAAATTTTCAGAATCGGCACAACGAATTGGTGTCTATACGGCTTTAGATTATGTGGAAATCATGCAGAAATTAATCGATCGTTGGGAAATTGACAAAATTGTCAATTTATCTGATGAAGCCGAAAAAGCCCGTGATTACCTGATGAAATTGCCAAATCGAATGACTAAAATTGCCGAGCGTTTGGTGGTTCCAACGGAAGAAAAATTATTCAAATGGGTACAACCGGCAATCGTAGTTTAAGATGGGGTTAATCGATACTACCATTCTTTTTGTAAAAGAAAAATTGCAAGATGCTGAAGGCGGACACGATTGGTTTCATATCGAACGGGTCTATAAAAATGCCATTCTGATTGCGCAAGAGGAGGATTGTGACCTCACGATTGTTAAACTCGGAGCTTTGTTGCATGACATTGCCGACAGTAAATTTCACAATGACGATGAAACTGTAGGACCTAAAGTAGCGCGAGAATTTTTGGAAAGTCAAAACGTGGAAGAAGCAATTATCCAACATGTCATCAACATCATCGAAAACATTTCGTTTAAAGGCGGTAATTTTGACAAGAAATTTAGTTCTAAGGAATTGGATGTTGTACAAGATGCCGATCGTTTAGATGCTCTAGGAGCCATCGGAATTGCGCGTGCGTTCAATTATGGTGGATTTAAGAATCGGCCGTTGTATAATCCTTCTATTCAGCCTCAATTGGGTATGGATAAGGAGGAATATAAAAAAAACGAATCGCCTACGTTGAATCACTTTTATGAAAAACTATTACTTCTGAAGGATAAAATGAATACTTCTACAGGTTTAAAAATCGCAGCAGAGCGCCATCTTTATATGGAAAATTTCTTGTCTCAGTTTTATGCCGAGTGGGAAGGAGAAAAATAAAAAAGACGTTGTCTCAAAAGTATTTTTTAACCGCAAGGTTCGCTATGATTTACGCAAAGTCCGCCAAAAACTTTGCGATCATTGCGGTTTAACTTTGCGAACCTTGTGGTTAAATTTTTAGATAGCCTCTTTAGTTATTGTTATTTCCCAACAAATTCAGGTCTTCTTTTTTCTAAAAAGGCCGTAGTACCTTCTCTAAAATCGGCAGTCGCAAAACATTCGCCAAATTTTTTAATTTCTACTTCAAATCCGTCGATACCCACTTTGTAATTGGCATTCACAGCTTCAATAGCTTTAGAGATAGCGACAGGTGAATTGCGCTGAATTTTATCGGCAATGCTCATATATGTAGCGAATAAATCGGCTTGTGGTACCACATGGTTCACCAATCCGAAATCTTTAGCCGTTTGGGCATCAATCATGCCGGCGGTCATAATCATTTCCATAGCGCGTCCTTTTCCAATTAATTGCGCCAAACGTTGCGTACCTCCATAACCCGGAATAACTCCTAATGATGTTTCAGGTAAGCCCATTTTGGCGTTATCGGAAGCAATTCTGAAATGGCACGACATGGCTAATTCTAATCCGCCTCCTAAGGCGAATCCGTTTACAGCTGCAATGACCGGAGTTTTCATGTTTTCTACAAAATTGAACAACAAATCTTGTCCTTTTGCCGCCAATAACGCCCCTTCTTTGTCGGAAAAATGTGCAAATTCTGAAATATCAGCACCCGCAACGAATGCTTTTTCACCACTACCGGTAAGGATTACGGTTTTTACATTTTCGTTTTCGTCTAATTTTTTTAACCAAAAATGCAATTCTTCAATGGTTGCTTTGTTTAATGCATTTAGTTTGTCGGGTCTGTTAATGGTCACCGTTGCCGTTCCTTTTTCGTGTTCGACTAAGATATTTTTTGTTTCCATAATTATTGATTTATGATAGGTAATTTAACTTTAAAAGTGGTTCCTTTTCCTACTTCTGATTTAAAAGTAATGCTTCCGTTATAATTTTCGATAATATTTTTAATAATAGCGAGACCTAATCCCATACCGCTGGTTTTGGTGGTAAATTTAGGTTCAAAAATACGGTTAAAATCTGCTGTGGCAATGCCTCTTCCGTTGTCGATAACTTTAATAATGGCGTGATTATTCGATTTTGAAACTTTAACTGTAATTTTTTTGTTTTCTTGTTCTTCTGGAATAGCTTGAATGGCATTTTTTACCAAATTAGTGATAATCCGAATGAGTTGGGTTCGATCTATTTTGGTAATGATTTCGTCCGATTCGGCTTCAAAATTGATAAAATCTTCATTGAAAATATCTAAGGATAAATTAATAACATCTACCACATTTAATGTTTCATTTTGTTGGGCAGGCATGGATGCAAAATTCGAAAAGGCGGAAGCCACAGCACTCATGGTGTCAATTTGCTGGATCAGAGTTTTTGAAAAATCCTTGACTTTTTGTTTGGAATTAGGGTCTTCGGGATTAAAACGCATTTCAAAGCTTTGAACGGTTAATCGCATAGGCGTTAACGGATTTTTGATTTCGTGCGCCACTTGCTTTGCCATTTCACGCCAGGCACTTTCACGCTCGCCTTGCGCTAGTTTGTTGGCACTTTCTTCCAGCTCATCAATCATGTGGTTGTAGGCCGCAATGAGTCGATCAATTTCGCTACTATTGGTTACCAAATGAATTTTTTCGTTTTTTTGGGTTAAACTGGTTTCGGTTAACCTTTTGGAAATGGTTTCTAGTGATTTGGTAATATATCGGGAGAGGTAGAAAGCAATCCAAATGGAAATAATGATCATTCCCAAATAGACCAATCCAAATATTTTTAAAAAATTTTCGACTTCATTTTTATAATAACTGTCGTCTTGTTTGTACGGAAGTCTAATGATTCCGATGGGTTTGTTTTCAACATGATCAATAAGATAACTATACGAAAACTGATAAGTATCTCCTTTGGCTTCTCCCAAACTAACATACCTATTGTTTATAGATCCTTTTAGATGTTGGATGATATTATCGGAAATCAAAGGGGAGATTTGTCCTTTAATTCTTGGGGCTCTGGAGTTTATGATCAGGCGTCCGTTTAAATCATAAATATCAATTTCTATATTATGAATGTCGGCAATTTCGAATATTTTTCCTTCAAAAATAGAAGCTAGATTCGCTGTAATCAAAGGGTGAGGTGTGGTTTCCATCACATACTCAATATGCTGTTTGATTTGCAATTCTTTTCGTAAGAGTCGTTCTTGATGGTATTCTTGACTTTCAAATTGGAAATGTAAAATAGACACCAACGCGATTAATACCGAAGAAATAATGGTCACAAGAATCATGGCAAGAAAAATTCTTACGCGTAAGGACCAATTTTTAATCGTAAAAAGGGTGTTCATTTATGATTGATGTTCTCTAATTCGTTTGTAGAATTTGTATCCTAACATTAAAAGTACAGAAAAAAGTACAATTCCGATCACGCCATAAATCCAATTGATGGCATTTTTAAGAATGACTAAAAATACAACGGCGAATAAAATAAGGGTCGCTCCTTCATTCCAAAGTCGGAAAAATCCTGAGGTGTGTTTGACTTCGTTTTTTTGTAATTTCAAGAAAATTTGGTGGCATTTCAAATGATAGAGGTACAACAAAAACACGAATCCTAGTTTGACATGCATCCATGGCATTTGAAGCCAAGCAGCACCTATGTCGGTAAAGAACAACATCCAAAAAGCAAAAAAACTAGCTAAAACAGCACTCGGCCAAGTAATAATATACCACAAACGGTATTGCATTATTTGATATTGTGCAATCAAAATACGTTGTTCTGGTTCTGGTTTGAGTTTAGCTTCGGCATGGTACACAAACAATCGAACCATGTAAAATAAGCCAGCAAACCAGGTGATTACAAATATTAAGTGAAGCGATTTTAGATAGTTGTAGATTTCCATTTGCTACTTGTTTGACCAATCTTTAATCCAATTGGCAATCGTGTCCATCCATGCTTCGTCTTCATTTAAACACGGGATTGCTTTAAAAGTTTCGCCTCCATTTTCTTTAAATTCTTCTTGAGCGCGCATACCAATTTCTTCTAAAGTTTCCAAACAATCGGCCACGAAAGCAGGAGTAACTACGGCTAAGTTTTTAATTCCTTTTGATGGCATTTTGTTGATTTCAATATCGGTATATGGGTCTAGCCACTTGTCTCCTGCAAGTCGTGATTGATACGTCTGACTGTATTTTTCTTGAGGAATATTTAGCAATTCCACCACTTGTCTTGTGGTTTCATGACATTGATGACGGTAACAAAATTCATGCGCTGGGGAAGCGGTTACACAACACGTTTCATTCATTTTGCAATGCGACTTCGTAACATCAGTCTTGCGAATATGACGTTCCGGAATACCGTGATAGGAGAAAAGCAAATGGTCGTAATTAAATCCTTCTAGATGATTTTTTATAGAATCGGCTAAGTTTTGGATGTAGTCTTTTTTGTTGTAAAAAGAGTTGATATACGTAATTTTCATTTCTTGGAAATGCTTTTTACGCAATTCTTCTGCTAGCACAATAATTGTTTTGGTTGATGCCATGGCATATTGAGGGTACATGGGTAGTAATAGTACTTCTGTAACCCCTTTTTCTTTTAATTCTTGCAAGCCTTTTTGAATGGTCATAGATCCATAACGCATCGCTAAAGCAACTGGCAGGCCTACTCGATCCTGAACTTTTGCTTGAACTTTTTTTGAAATTACGACAAGTGGTGATCCCTCTTTTGTCCATATTTTAGCATAAGCATGTGCCGATTCTTCTGGTCTTTTGCGTAAAATAATTCCTCGAACCAATAATGCGCGTAACAAATAAGGGACATCAATCACGTATTTGTCCATTAAAAATTCATCTAAATATGGCTTAACGTCTTTTGCCGCTGGACTTTCTGGTGATCCAAGATTTACTAATAAAACTCCTTTCATTCCTTTTTTAAATTTCGTTAAAAATACAAATTATTAAATTAATCAAAACATTAATCTGGATTTGACTTACGTGATAAAAAAATAACTCATTTAGGCATGAAGGTTTTTAATTTGATTGGTGATTTTTTTCTTTTTTCACGAAAAGTTTAAGTTTATGAAAATGATGAGGTTAATGCTTAGCATGATGTATGATTTGCAAGATATACTCAAAGAACTGTCGCGCTACTAATTTTTAGGCCTTTTCTAAGATGTACTTTTTTGGGGTCGTGCCAAATTTCTTTTTGAAAGCTGCAATAAAGTGACTTCCGGTACTGTATCCAATTTTTAAACCAGCTTCGTTGACATTATACGAGCCAGAATCTAATAAACTTCGGGCATGTTCCATTTTGTAATCGAACAAAAAACCATAGACGGTATCTCCATAAATTTGTTTGAATCCTATTTTTAGTTTTTTAAGATTTAAACCTACTTGGTCGGCTAATTCTTGTAAGCCTGGAGGTTCTGCCATGTTGGCTATAATTATTTCTTTGGCTTTTTTGATTTTTTGAACATTTTCTTCGTCAACCAAAAACGGACATTGTTCAATGTTTGGATCTTCATTTTTATTAAAAAACAAACTCAATAATTCATATCCTTTGCCTTTGTAGTATAAGTTTTTGATGTTCGGGTTCAGACTGTAATGAAACATTTGATTTAGAACAATGGCCATTGATGGTGAAACATTTTCTTCCCCATAGTATTTTCTGTCTTTGTTTTGTTCGCTTAAAAACGGAATATGATCAGCCTCTGTAGTAAACAAACCATGAAATTTTTTAATTGAAATTAAAATGGAAATAATCCAAGTTTTAGGCTCAATCTCTAAATGGAGTGGGAGTTCTTTTTCAGGATTGTATAACAATAATGATTTTTCTTCCTTTAGTTCCAAAGTGTAACTGCCTTGATTGAATAGGAATCGCGCTTTTCCTTTTAGACCAAAGTGAAATTGTATTAATCCTGTTTTTACCTGACGTTCATATTTTACTTGCTCATTTTCATTATTTTGAAAACGTAACAATATAAATTCATCGTCAATCTTTATTTCTTCAATAGCACTCATGGCGTTACTTTTTTACTTCAAAATAGGTTTTTGTAGCTAAATTTTAAATCAATCTATTTAGAACGATTCTATATAATTAATTTCTCACAACTTGATTTTACTGTAAAAATAAGATAAATATCGCTAAAAATTCATTTTAAGAGCAAAATAACCTATAGCGACACAAATAGTCCTTATAGCGTTGTTTTTGTAAATAATTCAAAGTTACTTTTGCGTAGTAAATAGGATTCAAAATAAATGACTCAAAATATACCTGTAAAATCAACTTCCTTTTATGCTATCGGGCTAAGCTATTTGAAAGCGGATGCCGAAATGAGAGGAAAATTTAGTTTGGATGAAAAAGCAAAAGACAACTTGCTGAACCAAGCTAAAAATGTTGGTATCGAAAGTCTTATTGTTACTTCTACTTGTAACCGAACTGAAATCTATGGTTTTGCTCAACATCCTTTTCAATTGATCCAATTGCTGTGTGATAACAGTCAAGGAACAGTTGAAGATTTTCAAAAGGTGGCTTATGTTTACAAAAACAGAGAAGCGATTACTCATTTGTTTCGTGTAGGAACAGGCTTAGATAGTCAAATTTTAGGTGATTTCGAAATTATTGCACAGTTAAAAAATAGTTTTGTTCAATCTAAATCCTACGGTTTAGCGAACGCTTATATGGAACGTTTGGTGAATGCCGTCATTCAAGCCAGTAAGCGTGTTAAAAATGAAACCGAAATTTCTTCAGGGGCTACTTCTGTTTCTTTTGCCTCAGTTCAGTATATTTTTAAAACCGTTCCTGATGTTTCAGAAAAGAATATTTTACTTTTCGGTACCGGAAAAATAGGTAGAAATACCTGTGAAAATTTGGTAAAACATACGAAACATGATCAAATTACATTGATTAATCGTACCAAAGATAAAGCCGAAAAATTAGCCAAGAAATTGAATGTTATCGTTAAAGATTATGCCGATTTACAAGTCGAAATTCAAAAAGCCGATGTATTAGTCGTGGCAACTGGAGCGCAAAATCCTACTGTAGACAAGGCTATTTTGAATTTGAAAAAACCATTGCTAGTCTTAGATTTGTCTATTCCAAAGAATGTAAATGAAAATGTTCAAGATGTTGAAGGGGTAACCTTGGTACATATGGATCATTTGTCTCAAATGACAGATGAAACGCTTGAAAATCGCAAGAAATTTATTCCACAAGCGGAAGAAATCAACGAAGAAATCATAAATGAGTTCATTACTTGGACCAAAGGCCGAAAATACGCACCCACAATACATGCTTTAAAAGCAAAACTTAATGCGATTAAAGAAAAGGAATTGCAAACGCATCGTAAGAAAATTGCAAATTTTGATGAAGAACAAGTAACGCTAATCAGTGATAAAATCATTCAAAAAATTACCAATCATTTTGCAAATCATTTAAAAGATGAAAATACGTCTGTAGATGATAGTGTTGACTGGATTCAGCGTGTTTTTCAACTTTAAACTCTAAAATTGAAAGAAAAAACCATAAAAATAGGAACTCGCGATAGCGAATTAGCACTTTGGCAAGCACATACGGTTGAAAAACAGCTCCGTGATTTGGGGTATAAAACCGAAATTATTGCTGTCAAATCCCAAGGTGACATTATTTTAGACAAACCCTTATACGAATTAGGAATCACTGGAATTTTCACAAAAACGCTTGATATCGCCATGATTTCAGGTCAAGTGGATATTGCAGTGCATTCTATGAAAGATGTGCCAACGGCTTTACCACAAGGTATTGTACAAGCTGCGGTTTTAGAGCGGGCGAACGTTAACGATATTTTGGTTCAAAAAGGGGATTTGAGTTTTTTAGCGACTACAGGAACTATAGCTACAGGCAGTTTACGTCGTCAAGCACAATGGCTTCATAAATATCCAAACCATAACGTGGTCGATTTGCGTGGAAATGTAAACACTCGTTTGCAAAAACTTCAAGATAACAATTGGAATGGAGCTGTATTTGCTGCTGCTGGACTAGAACGTTTGCAGTTAAAACCTGAAACTTTTATTGATTTAGATTGGATGATTCCTGCGCCTGCGCAAGGAGCAATGATGGTGGTGGCCATGGCAGAAGATGCTTTTTCCTTAGATGCTTTATCGCAACTCAACCACATCGAGACCGAAATTTGCACCTATATTGAACGTCAGTTTTTAAGAACTTTAGAAGGAGGTTGTACAGCTCCCATAGGGGCTTTGGCTGTGTATAATGAAAATACTGATTGCATAGATTTTAACGGAGTGCTTTTCTCTATAGATGGGCAACAAAAACTAGAGATCAAGCGTTCGTTTGCAATTTCCGAATGGAAAAAATTAGGTTTTCATTGCGCCAAAGAAATTTTGGATAATGGTGGCACACAATTGATGCAGGAAATAAAAGAAAAATTAAAGAAATAAATTTCTAATTATTTTCATTCTCTTCTTTTTCGGAATGTTTTCGCTCTAATTCGGCTTGAAATTCTTCCATAACAGGTTTCACTGTACTGTCCGGTAAATCAGAGATTCGGATGTACATTAAACCATCTACAGCGTTGTTAAAAAGAGGATCTACATTGAAGGCTACCACTCGTGCGTTTTGTTTGATGTATTTTTTGATTAAAACAGGTAAACGTAAATTTCCTGGTTCTACTTCATCAATAATTTTGTCAAATTTATTCAAATCGGCTTCTGCTTCATTAAATACAAAATCTTTATCCGCGTCTTTCAATTTAACACGGTATTCTTTTTTAGGATGAATGTATTGGGCTACATACGGATCATAAAAATGCGATTTCATAAACTCAATCATCAACGATTTAGAGAATTCTGAAAACTGATTGCTAATACTTACCCCGCCAATTAAAAATTTGTGCTCTGGGTAACGTAACGTCGTATGCACAATACCTTTCCATAATAAGAACAAAGGCATCGGTTTTTGCTGGTATTCTTCTTTTACAAAGGCGCGTCCCATTTCGATTGATTTACTCATCATATCGTACAATTCGGGATCAAAACGGAATAAATCTTGCAGATAAAAACCATTAATGCCATGTTCGGCAAAAATTTGGGAACCCAATCCCATACGATAGGCACCTGCGATTTCTTTGGTTTGGTCGTCCCAAAGAAACATGTGGTGGTAATAATCGTCAAATTTATCTAAATCGATAGATTCATTGGTGCCTTCCCCAACAGCTCTAAAGGTAATTTCACGCAATCGTCCTATTTCATGAAGGATGTTTGGAATGTCTTGGGCTTTGGTCAAATAAACTTCATAGTTTTTACTTTGAAGTAATCGCGCATCCATACCGCGAAGTTTTTCGACTTCGGCAATCATTTTTTCTTGATTGGCACCCGTTACGATTTGTTTGGCTGGTTTTGTAGGAGCCTTTAAAAGGGTAGGGGTGGTTAAAAGTTTCGAATCTTTTTCATACGCATTGGCTAACATATAGGTCTTTTTGCGTAAAAATTCTGAATACTCTTCTATGGTTTCGTGTTCGTTTTGTTCGGCAACCGAAATGGGTTTCCCGATTCGCACTTTGATTACTCGGTCTTTTTGGGTCAACAATTCTGAAGGCAATTTAGCCGTGCGTAAAGTCCCGCTTATTTTAGATAAAAAGTAAAACAGTTTACTGTTATTCGCATGAAAATAAATGGGAACCACAGGAACTTGAGCTTTTCGAATTACTTTTATAGCCCCTTCTTCCCAAGCTTTATCTACTACTAATTTCTCGTCTTTATACGTCGATACTTCACCGGCTGGAAACATTCCCAAAGGTTTTCCATCGCTTAAATGGCGAAAGGTTTCTTTTAAGCCAATGACACTCGATTTAGAATCCTTGTGGGTTTCAAAAGGATTAACCGGCATAATGTAAGGCTTTAAGGGTTCAATGCGGTGTAGTAAAAAGTTGGCAATAATCTTGAAATTAGGTTCTCGTTCCAACATTAATTTCAGTAATAAAATGCCGTCAATCCCACCAAGCGGATGGTTGGAAATGGTGATATAAGGACCTTCTTTCGGAAGTCTTTTTAAATCTTCTTCATGGATTTCGAATTTAATTTGAAATTCATCCAATATGGCATTCAGGAATTCAACATCTTTCAAATGCTTATTCCTGTCATAAATTTTGTTAAGCGTCGATATTTGAAGTACTTTCATCAACAACCAACCCGAAAAAGTTCCTAGAACTCCATATTTATCGGTGTTAATTGCTTTGGCAACTTCTTTGGCGGTAACTAAACCCATTTACGTTTTCTAATTAATGCAAGTTACAAATATAGCAAAAGTTGTCATAAAAGGCTACTAAATCGATTTTTAAAAACCAAATATTTTAGAAATTTAACTTGAAAAGTCTGATAATAAGTTGTTTATAAAACAAAGCTAAATTAAATGTATTTAGTAGGACATAAGTGTTAGATTTTTTAACATTTGACGAGGAAAAACCGTAATAAAAGTTAAATATTCTAACCTACTTTGAAGAATACTTTTTTTTTTTTGCTTTGCACCCCAAAATAACAATCCTACAAGAAAATGCTTGATATTATTATGTAGGATCTCTTAAATTACAATAATAATCAAAAAAAATTTATTTAGGTCAATTTTGATAATATCTTTATTGATTGTTAGTTCATGCGAAAATGAAAAAGTTGAGATTATAAAATCAAATCCCAGCGCTAATGGATTAAGTATGAAATCAAATAGATTTGTATTTAGTAGTAAAGAAGAATTAGCTAAATTTTATAAAGAGTATGCAGATGCTTCTGATGAAAAGCTTAATCAGCTAATGATGCCTTATTATGAAAAAGGATTTTACTCATTAAGACCTATTGTTACAGAAAGTAATGAACAATTTATATTTGAGCATTATAAAAAAGCTATGATGAAAGATGATAGTAATGTTTTTTCTAAAGAAGGAGAAGTTATTATTGATGAAGAGGGTAATAGTGAAGTTGTTATATCTAATGATTATATTGATAATTTAGATGATTTAGAAGATATTGTTGGTGATGATACTTTTGCAGTATTTTTAAATTCCGAAGCAGAAATTCAAGTTGCTGATGATTTATACAAATATACTGATGTAGGGTTGTTTATTACAGACATTGAAAAGGAAGCAATTTTGAATGAATATTTAGTTTCTAAAAATATTTCTACTGATTTAACAGTTGAAACGACAACTACGGCAAAACAAGCTTTAATAAATGAATATCCAGCTGATGGTTTAACTGAAATTAATAATGATATTAGTTATTTTAAAATTTTACCTCCGGATCAAAATAATCAAGAAAATGGTGAAGGTGGAAATTCAGGTAGTGGATATACTCCAACTCCAGGTTCACCAGCTGCTTCTGACCCAAGTTACAATGTTTTTGTTTCTAATCTTTTAAACTGTGATACCGACCCAGGTCTTTTTGGAAATTGGTTTGTGGATAACTATAAATGTATAGACAGGTACGAAAACAGAAGAAGAGTAAAGACTAAAGCATTTAATTATAATTATTTATTAGTTTATCATCTTGGTGTTAAATGTGTACACCAATATAGAGGATGGACAGGATTTTGGAGAGTAGAAGCAACTGATGAAATTAGATTAGTTGTTGAAGCAGCGCAGTTTGAATATGATGCGGATAAATTATTAGGCAATACTGCTGTTAATAATATGACGAGAGACAGGTATTATTTTATGAATAATAAAAAAATTCATTATTTTACGAACTCAATTACTTTGCCAAACTATGGGGCTCCTTCAATTACATATTTAGGTTTGAATGATTTGCCTAAAATTTTTCAAGACGATTTGTCAATTGAGTTTTTTGGGACAGGTTTAATTGAACTAGATAATCTAATTTCAAATGGTATTAATAGTAATTTGACAGCAGGGCGTTTAAATAGTTATTTTTACAACGCTTTATATTCAACTGTAACTGGTCAACTTAGAACAGCTTTAAATAATAATTCTATATATGCTCCAGCAAATAGAACTTTTGTGGCTAAATTTCCTGAAAACGGAAAATTAATTTTTCAAAAATCAGTTTTAACACAGAGTTTTGGTAATGGAGTGAGTAAAAGAACATTTGATTGGGGAGCAGAATTTAGATTCAATGCTAGTGCATCAGCTGACGGAAGTTGGAGTATGAGTGGAGGTCAAGGAAGTGTGCTAACTAGACCTTCCAATTTTAAAGTTAAACTCATTGGAGCTGCCAGAAGAGGCTGGGGTTGGCATGGTAATAAATTCAGTGTTGGGATTAACTAAATAATTTAAAAAGTCAACTCATCTAAGTTAACTTTATATACTAAATGTTTTTATGCGAAATATTCTTTTATACATGTTTTTTTTATCAATTACCTCTTCTTGTAGTTTTTCAAAATACTATTTTGAAAATAGTGAAATGGAAACAGGTTTAGATTTTACCAAGGGAAAATGGATATTGAATACCATTGAAGTGCCATATGAAGTTCAAAAAACATTGTCAAATCTTGTTTTTAAAGATTTTTCAAAAAAATTAAATAACAGAATTTCTTACTCAAGCAACGTTAAAGAGTTTATGATTACACCTAAAATAGATTTGAAAGAAAATAAATCTGAATTAGGAAAGATATATAAAACAACAGGGTATGATTTTTTTATTGAATTAAAAGGACAAGTTATTGATGACAAACTAGAATCATTAGACATAACTCCCTCGAGATTCAAAAATAAAGAACAAAATAGAGTAAAAGTTATACTAACTATTTATGATTTAAAATCACAATTACCTGTGTATAGTAAAACTGCGATTGGAAGTGTGGAAACAAATGAATCAAGTGATGTTAATTTTTCGGCATCTGTCGAAATGTTAATTATTGGAGCCTATAAAAAAATAATGAAAGATATTAATAGTAAATCTATAAAATAATGAAAAAAATCGGCATACTTCTCCTTGTTCTCACAACAATACAAGGTTATAGTCAAGAAAAAACTATATCAGTAGAAAAGTCTAATTTAAATATTCAAACAGGAGTTTTTGGGTTTTGGGTTAATAATGAATTTAGATTGTCAAATTCAATAGCATTGCGTGCGGAATTTGGATTAGATACGGGTTTATTTGGGGGTGACTCATATGATAAAACAGGGTTTTTATTAATTCCAACTTTAAATATAGAACCAAGATGGTATTACAATATTGCTAAAAGAGCTAATAATTCTAAATCAATAAAAAATAATAGCGCTAATTTTATCACTCCAGTAATATCATATCATCCTGATTGGTTCGTTATTTCTAATTATCAAAACATAAACACTGTAAGTCAGATTTCGATTATTCCAAAATGGGGAATGAGAAGAAACATAGGGCAAAGCAATTTTAATTATGAATTAGGAGCAGGCTTAGGTTATCGAGCAGTTTTTTTTGATACAAAAACAGTAAATGAAGCCGCTTTAGATTTGCACATGCGAATAGGCTATAATTTTTAGTTGATAAATATTTTTTTTAAAGGAGCTTCATGCTCCTTTTTTTATTTATTTTTGAAGAAATTCAAAGTATAAAATGAAAATCATTTCTTATAATGTCAATGGTATTCGTGCAGCCATCACTAAAGGTTTCTTAGATTGGTTGCAAGCCGCAAATCCCGATGTAATTTGCCTTCAAGAAATAAAAGCGACACGAGATCAAATTCCGGTGATGGAAATTGAGTTGGCAGGTTATCCGTTTCAGTATTATTTTCCGGCGGAGAAAAAAGGATATAGTGGAGTAGCAATTCTTTCTAAAGTAGAACCTAAAAAAGTAGTTTTTGGAACGGGTATTCCACACATGGATTTTGAAGGGCGTAACCTTCGTGTTGATTTTGACGATTTTTCGGTCATGAGTTTGTATTTGCCTTCCGGAACTAATATAGAGCGTTTAGATCATAAGTTTATGTTTATGGATGACTTCCAAGTTTACATCAATGAACTTAAAAAAGAAATTCCGAATCTTATTATCTGTGGCGATTATAATATTTGTCACGAAGCCATAGATATTCATAATCCAGCGCAAAATGCCAAAACTTCTGGATTTTTACCCGAAGAACGCGCTTGGTTAGATGCTTTTATGAAGTCCGGATTTATAGATAGTTTCCGTCATTTTAACAAAGAGCCACATCATTACAGTTGGTGGAGTTACCGTGCTGGCGCTCGTGGAAACAACAAAGGGTGGCGAATAGATTATAACTTGGTTTCCGAACCGTTAAAAGGAAGAATGAAAAGGGCATTAATTTTACCCGAAGCAAAACATTCTGACCATTGTCCCGTTTTAGTAGAAATTGAATAACCCAAACATCACTATCATGATAAAAAAAATGTCTTTAGGCCTACTCGTTTTAGCCTTGAACACTTCATGTGTTTCTAAAAAAATATATGCTGATTTAGAAAATAAATTTGCCGAATTAAAAAAAGAGCGCAATGCACTTTCTGATGAAAATGAATCATTAAAAACAGCAAAAGCACAATCGGAAGCCGATATCGCTTCATTAAAATCTGAGCTAGATAAAGCTAAAAATGATCTGGAAAAACTTCGCTTGGATCGTGATAAACTAGCGGCTGATTATACTGCTTCCAGTAATAATTTGAAAAACTTACAAAACTCGTATAGCGCTTTAGAAAAAAACAGCGACGAAGCCTTAAAAGCCAATATGGACAAAAACCGTGAGCTTTTAGCGCAACTGGAAGCGAAAGAAAAAGCACTGGCTGCCGAAAAATCACGCTTGGAAAAATTAAGCAAAGATTTCAAAGATCGTTCCGACAGAGTAAACGAATTAGAAAGTTTAATCGCGGCCAAAGAAGCGTCTATGAAAAAACTGAAAGAAACCCTTTCTAAATCCTTAAAAGCTTTTGAAGGTAAAGGATTAACGGTGCAACAAAAAGACGGGAAAGTATATGTTTCTATGGAAAACAAATTACTTTTCGAATCAGGTAGCTGGACGGTAGGTGCGGAAGGTAAAAAAGCGGTCGATTTAGTTGGGAAAGTGTTAGGAGATAATCCAGATATTTCGGTATTAATTGAAGGGCATACCGATAACGATAAAATCACTGGAACCATAGGTGGCGGTATCGAAAATAACTGGGATTTGTCTACCAAAAGAGCAACAGCTATTGTTACCATTTTATCGACTAATCCTAAAGTGAAAAAAGAAAACCTAACGGCAGCTGGACGTGGTGAATATTTCCCATTAGTGAGCAACGATTCTCCTGATGGAAAAGCAAAAAACCGCCGAATTGAGTTTATTCTTACGCCTAAATTAGACGAATTAAGCAAAGCTTTAAACGAATTGTAATCGAAATAGTTCTAAGTAAAAAAAGGTTCAGAATTTCTGAACCTTTTTTGCTTTATTATTTAAAATTCTTAAGGACCATGTCTATCGTGATGGCACAAGAAACAATCGCAATTTTATTCGTGTCTTCTGCATATTCTGGAACGATGGAAACATGATATTTATCGGCACGCGTAAAAAATTCTTTCATCACTCCACCCCATTTTTTATTAATAGTTCCAATCGGATTGCTGCTTCCGTTTTCTATTTTAAAATCCCAAGCTTTCCAGTCACCTGTAATTTTTGCAATTTCGTCACCTTGGGCATTTTCAATTTTAAAGGTAGGTTTGAAAAGCTTAAACTTTTGTTTGATGTAACCTATAACTTCTTCGTTAGCATTGGTAATAGTGATTTTACTCATCCAAAATGTCCATCCTCTTCGAATAGTAACTTGTAAATCATTATCGATGTTGTGTACCTCAAGTGTAAAAGGGAACATCGCTTTGTTCAAAAGCAAGCGTAAAAATTTGTGCCATCCAGATACTCGCTGGTTAATGGTTCCAACTTGTTCGCCTTCGCTGTTGTAAACTTTGTAGGTGTTTCCGAATTTAAAATAGTTTACTTTTTCATCAATAAAGTAATCGTTGCTTTCAAAAAATTTAGGGATCAATAATGATTCTTCTGTCATGGTTTTATAAAATTTGTTTCGAGTGGCTATAATACCACATTTTAAGCCAATGTGCAATTTATTTTAATTGAATAAACCAACGAGTTTGTATCTTTGCTGTTTTTTCAAGAATATAGAAATGAAATACAACACACTACCAAATACACCACTTCAAGTTAGCGAAATATGCCTAGGTACCATGACTTTTGGGAATCAAAATACCGAAGCAGAAGCTCATTTACAACTCGATTATGCCTTCGAACGCGGCATTAATTTTATAGATACAGCCGAAATGTATCCTATTGGCGGAAACGAACATATTTTTGGTAGTACTGAGCGTTATATTGGGACATGGTTGGCTAAAAACCAACACCAAAGAGAAAAATTGGTTGTGGCCACTAAAATTGCCGGTCCTAATCGCGGCATGGGTTACATTCGCCAACCCTTAGATTTTTCAAAGAAAAGTTTGCACGAAGCGGTCCATTTGAGTTTGAAGAATTTGCAAATTGATTGTATCGACTTATACCAAATGCACTGGCCGGAACGGGTGATGAACATGTTTGGCAAACGCGGACTTACAGAAACCGATAATCAATGGCAAGATAATATTTTGGAAGTTTTGACGGTATTTGACGGTTTAATTAAAGAAGGTAAAATCAAGCATATTGGCGTTTCGAATGAAAATCCTTGGGGCGTGATGAAGTTTTTAAACGAAGCTGAAAAGCACCATTTGCCTCGAATCGCGACGATTCAAAATCCGTATTCATTGTTAAACCGATTATTTGAAGTTGGACTTTCAGAAATTTGTATGCGTGAAAATGTTGGGTTGTTGGCCTATTCTCCTTTAGGATTTGGCTTTTTAACTGGGAAATATCTAAACGGAACACCACCCAATTCAAGAATGGGGACGTTTCCCAATTTTGTGCGCTACACGAATGAAAATTGCTACAAAGTCACTAAATTATACCAAGAATTAGCACACAGTTTAGGTTTGACGGTAACAGAATTGGCAATCGCTTTCGTGCACCATCAAAAATTCGTAACCTCGACCATTATTGGTGCTACAACACTCGATCAATTGGAAGAAAATATCAATGCTTTTGATGTTCGTTTAACCGATGAAGTAATTGCTGAAATTGATAAAATTCAAGAATTGCAACCCAATCCGGCGCCATAATTAAAGCTGTCAGGTTTAAAAAAACTCGCTTTCCGGTACTTCAAGCGTATCAGAAGGAATTGAATCCTGCACCACTTTTAATCTCAAAAAGGAGCGGGCTCGTCCAGTTATTGCAATAGGAACAGATTGTCCAATGGTGTCTTCCGCACTGATTAAAGCACGACGCAGCATTAAGTTTTTAATGAATTTTTGATTCTTTTCAGCATAGCTTTTTTGTAAACCGAGCTCATTAAATTGGTACATGAATTTTTTAGGTTTTGGTACAATAGAAGCTAAAAACAAACATTCATTCAGTGTTAAATTTTTCGGACTTTTTTGAAAATAAAAACGAGAAGCTTCTCCGATGCCATAAACGTCAGGACCAAATTCGATTACGTTAAAATACACTTCCAACATGCGTTCTTTGGAAGCAATTCGGTTGTTCTCCAAAATGTATACCAATAAAATCTCTTCTAATTTTCGCGACAAGGTTTTTTCGCGTGTTAAAAAGACATTTTTGACCAGTTGCATGCTGATGGTACTGGCGCCACGGGCGAATTTTTTCGTTCGAATGTTTTTGGCAATTGATTGTTTGAAGGCTTCCGAAATAAATCCTTTGTGATGCATAAAAGAAGGATCTTCACTGGTCAAAACCGCATGCTTTAAGTAAGGTGAAATCGAATCGAGAGGTGTAAAATTCGGATTGGATTTCCCCACAAAAATAGAGCGTTGGGGTTTGCCGTTTTCGATAGCGCTATAAGTAAATTCGGTGTTTAATTTCTCTAAGTTGGCTTCTCCATATTTCAGGATTTTTAAATTATTTTTATTGAATTTACTCTCAAAAACCAGTTGGTTGGGTTTGTTTTTGTTGAATTCGAAATCCAAATTATAATCAAATTCACCTTCTGCTTGCATGCCTTCAAAATGGGTAAACAGACCATTGGGCAAGGATTCGATAAAATCTTGCGCTTTCATTTTGTTGATGTTCAACTTCAACTTATAAATGGTGTCTTTTTCGGTGTTGTATTCTAAATAAGGTTCTACTTTTATCTTATTTAATTGCGCTGAAGAAGTTTGGTCTAGCGCTATAAAATCGCTTCCTATTAGAAATTTATAATCAAATTGCGCTTGTTGAACCACCACATCTTTCTTGGCTATTTTGGGATGATTTAACGTCAAATTTTCTACCGATGCAATACCATCGATGTGCAATTCACTAAAGCCCATTTTGATGCGATTCAATTGTAATCTGATTTTATTAAAACTGGACTGTAATCCGAATTTTTCATCAATATACGGCACTTGAATTTTTGTGGTATCAGCCGATGAAAAAGTGATGTCAGTCTTTCTATCTCTAGGATTCGCGTAGCCTTTTATGTTCCAATCTTGTGCAAATGTATTAGTGGTAACGTGTATGTTGGAGTTAAGTTGTTCGTCGACCAATTGCAAATGATGCATGTGAAAATTGACTTTCTTTCCCATGTCATCCACACGAAGCGAAAGATTGTCCAAATTCATTTCGGAAGGAATCAAATTCAGTACTTTGGTTAAAATTCGATTGGCTAATTTGGCATAATTGCGTTTTTCGGTAGTGGTTGCTTCGCTTTTGTCTTTCTTTAAAAAAGCGTCAAAATTTCTTCCGTTTTCGTTTTTTACCAATTGAATAAACCCGTTTTTCATTTCCAAGTTTTTCAATTGTAGATCACCTGTAACCATTTGTAAGAGACTGATTTCCGTCGTAATTTTTTCAACAGAAAGTAAGGTGTCTTTTTCAAAAGGGACGATGTTTATATGGTCAAGCGAAATGCTAGATGTACCTATAAACTTTGCTTTTCCAACCGAAAAGGAGGCGTTGTAATCGGATTTGAATTTGTATTCTACTTTTTGTAAGACTTGTTGCAAGATGGTATCCCGGAAGAAATAAATGCTTCCGATGGCAAGCACAAAGAGTACTAGCGCTATTTTAAGAATCAGAAAAAACCATTGTTTTCTTGTTCTCATGGTGTAGATGAATTGGGATTATTGAGAAAGCGAAGCTACAAAATCTTCGACTTCTTTTTTCTGTAAAGCATATTTTTCTTGTAAAGATGAGCCAACTCCCATTTTAGCATAATAGTCTAAAGCCTTGTTGGCAAAGAAAATTTGTTGGTGTTTGGGAACATCTGGAACTTGTGGATAGGTTTTGTGAAACAACATTTCGTAATAGGCTTGCCATTCGCGTTCGTTTCGGTCGTCTATGAAATTTCCAGTAACTTTTTGTCCCACATGAATCATTTCGTGTGCGATTAGGTTGAGCATTAAGGTAAACTCAAATTCGAAGGTGTTTTCCGGAATTCGGATTACTTGAGGCAGACCAAAAGTGCCTTCAGTAGTCATTAAAATGTATTTGGCTTCGGCTTTTTCCCGCAGTTGAAATTTACCGAAGTTGGGATGTTTTATGTTGTAGGCTTCAATCACGTAATTGGCAGCCGCGATGGTTTCTCCTAATTCGTGATAGGTTTGTACCGTTTGTAGTATTTCGGAGTAGGGTTTCATAAATAAATTTTACCCAAACAATTCGCTTGCCACATCTTCAATCTTCGCTACCATTTTGATTTTAATCGCCGTATTTTTCAAGGTGACTTTGTTGTATTTGGAAATAAAGATAGTCGAAAATCCTAATTTTTCTGCTTCTTGAATGCGTTGGTCGACACGGTTTACGGGACGAATTTCACCTGAAAGCCCAACTTCGCCTGCAAAACAAAAATCTTTATCGATGGAAATATCTTCATTAGACGATAAAATAGCGGCTACAACAGCCAAATCGATCGCAGGGTCGTCTACCGAAATCCCTCCAGTAATATTCAAAAAGACATCTTTGGCGCCCAAACGAAATCCAGCCCGTTTTTCTAAAACCGCCAAAAGCATGTTCAAACGTTTGGCATTATAACCGGTAGTGCTTCGTTGCGGCGTACCATAAACCGCCGTTGAAACAAGTGCTTGTATTTCGATCATTAACGGACGCATGCCTTCTAAGGTAGAAGCAATGGCCGTACCGGATAATTCTTCGTTTTTATGGGAGATTAAGATTTCTGACGGATTGGTAACTTCTCTCAAACCAGAACCTTGCATTTCGTAAATGCCCAATTCGGCGGTGGAGCCAAAACGGTTTTTCAAGGAACGTAAAATACGGTACACGTGATTTCTGTCGCCTTCAAATTGCAAAACAGTGTCGACCATGTGTTCCAAAATTTTCGGTCCGGCAATGGTGCCATCTTTGGTGATATGGCCAATTAAAATCACCGGAACATTCGTTTCTTTGGCAAATTTAATCAACTCGGCAGTGGTTTCACGGATTTGCGAAATGCTTCCGGCAGACGATTCGATATAATCGGTGTGAAGGGTTTGAATCGAATCGATAATCACGATTTCGGGTGCTATTTCTTCAATTTGGCGAAAAATATTTTGCGTTTTGGTTTCGGTTAAAATATAGCAATTGTCGCTATCGGGCGTAATTCTTTCGGCGCGCATTTTGATTTGCTTCTGACTTTCTTCTCCCGAAACATATAACGTTTTATACGGTAATTTTAAAGAAATTTGAAGCAACAAGGTGCTTTTTCCAATACCCGGCTCTCCGCCCAAAAGCGTTAAAGATCCAGGCACCAATCCGCCACCTAAAACGCGATTCAATTCGCCGTCGGTAGTGTCCATTCGGATTTCTTCACCCGAATCGATTTCTTTTATTTTTAACGGTTTTGAAGCTTTTTTAACGGAAGAAGTTTCTGTTTTCCAGCTTACTTTTTCTTCCTTTTGAATAATTTCTTCAACAATGGTATTCCATTCTTTGCAGGCATTGCATTGTCCTTGCCATTTGGCATACTGACTGCCACAACTTTGGCAAAAAAAAGAGGTTTTTATTTTGGCCATGTAGCTAAGTTATTCGCTTTTTTTCTCTTCTTTTTTAGGTTCTTCAGCGGGAGCATCGGCAGGAACTTCTGTTGGAGTTTCAGCTGGAGTTTCTTCTAATAATTCTTCTTCTTTTTTATCTTTTCCTTTTCCGCCTTTCAATTTGTCTTTTTTAGGCATCAGGGCTTTTAGATCTTCGGCCTTGTTCATCATCATGTCTTTGGTTAAATCGCCAATTTCTTCTTTGATAAAAGCATTTTGATAAAACTTCATAGCCTTTTTAAGCTCGTTTCTTTTTTCCCAATACATTCCCATATGGTAGTCATACAACATTGATTTTTCATATTGCTGACCTGATATTTGGGCCAATTGTTCGTATTCGTACCAAGCTTCGTTTTTCTTGATAGCAGCTTCAATGGCTTTCATGTCGCTTAAACGCATTTTCATTTTTACGCCTAAAGCTTTGTCAATCATTTCGTATTTCTTGTTCAAATAATCGACATATCCTTCTTTTAAGGTAACAATTTTGTCTTGGTATTCGATAGAAGAAATAGGTTGATACACGGAGAAAATTTGGTACAAAGCGCTAGGAGCTGCGCATGGAGCGATACCATAATGCGCAATTCCTTTAAAGTCGTCAAATTTATAATTCAAGGTTGATGTTGAATCTTTTTTGATGGCTTTTATATTCTCGTCTAATTTTTTGATTTGCTTTTGAAATTTCTTCAAATCGCCATCGGCAGTGGCTTGGTAGTAAAAAATAGGTGTTTTTAAAACGCTTAGACGTTGCGCAACACGTGTTTCCATACCGGCAGCAAGTTCGGGACTCATCGAAATATAGGCGTTAAACAAAGGAATTTCTTTGTACAAAAAGGCATTTATAAATCCGGCAGTGGTATCTAAACCGGCGATTACTTTGAAAGGTGAAAGTCTGTATTTTTTTTCCAAATGCGGTAGTAATTCGGTGCCAATAAATTCAAAAAATGCGGCCCCTTTTCCTTTTGGTAGTCCGGTGTTTTCGTCAAATTCGCAATCGTCATAACGTTGGTTGTTTTTGTTTTGGCCAATTCCGACCAAAATAACATCCGGCATGTCGTCCCAATATTTTCCGTAGGTTAAATTTCCGTCGAAAATTCCGAATAAATATTCGCTATCCAAAACCAAAACCATCGGATAAACACGCTCTGGGTTTTTGTCGTAATTGGCAGGAAGTTTTACGGTGATTTCTCTTTTGGCTCCTAATTTTGCCGAAGCAAACTGGTCAACCGTGGTTTGAGAGAATAGTGTAACTGAAAAAAATAAGGCTACACTCAAAAAAATATTTTTCATAATATGTAAATTATTACGTTGCTGATAGAAGGAGCAAGATAATAATTTATTTCTTTCGAGTAACGATTGGTAATAGCAAAAAGGCAAATATTCCCATCAAAATGGTGATCAGTAGTTGGGAAGTCCAAATAATCCATCCGAATGCATTTCCGGCTTCTAATGGGATGTGATATAAGAAGAGAATTTTAGCAATTAAAACAGGGAAAAATCCAAACCCGCCATTGGTAAAAGACATGGTTAATCCACCAATAACAAAAGCGACGATTATGGTTCCAATACTAGTGTTGCTTGTAGCTTCCAGCGAAAATACGGTAATGTAAAACATCATTATGTAAGAGAGCCATATCAATAAAGTAAAAAATAAGTATTTCCATTTATTGGGCATGTGTAATACACTAAAAACGCCTTCTTTTAATCCAGCTACTTTGGTTTTAAAAAGTAAAATATACTTCCAATTGGAATAGCTATACAATAGTATAAAAGTTAAAAATAAAACTAGTCCAATGATGATTATGGTAATAAGTTTTGAAACTGGAATGTAGTGCAACAAGAAGTCTTTTAAAGTATTGAATTCTAAAGTTAGCGCAGTAAAAACGAAGGCTAGTAAGAAAAACAAATCGACAATTCTTTCGGCAATAATGGTTCCAAATGCCTTGTCAAAAGGAACATCTTGGTATTTTTTTAAAATCAAAGCTCTGGAAAATTCACCCGAACGCGGAATGGTTAAATTTACAAAATAACCCACACTTACGGCTAATAAATTCAATTTAAAGTTAGGTGTTACCCCAATTTCGGATAAGGAATATTTCCAACGATAGGCTCTAAAGATGTAACTTAAAACGGCAATGACTAACGAAATTAAAACATAATTATAGTTGGCTGTTTTAAAATAGCTTTTCATTTGAGCAATTTGCTCTGTGGAAAAGGAATTATAGGTATAATAGGTAAGTCCTGCTCCTAATAACAAAGGAATAATGATGCCAGCATAGGAACTAACTTTAGCTTTCAAAACTACTGTAGCAAGTTGGTTTCTTCGTTTGGAAAAACGATAGCTGGTTTAAAACTTTTGGCTTCGGAAATGTCTAAGCTACCATACGCAATGATGATGATGATGTCGTCTTTATGTACTTTACGGGCAGCAGGGCCATTTAGGGTGATTTCGCCACTATTTCTTGGGCCGGTAATGGCATAAGTTTCCAGTCTTTCTCCATTGTTGATATTTACAATAGATACTTTTTCACCTTCAAAGATATTGGAAGCTTCCATTAAAGCTTCGTCAATGGTGATACTGCCAATGTAATTTAAATCGGCGCCGGTTACCCTTACTCGGTGTATTTTAGATTTTACAACTTGAATTCGCATACTGCAAAATTAAATTATTTTAATGAAATGTTGTCTATCAAACGAATATTGTTTGCAAAAACGGCAATAAATCCTCTATACTGTTTCGATTTGCTCTTTCTTTTGCATTCTAAAAGCGATTGTTCATCGGCAATTTCGAAATATTCTAAGGTAAAAGTTTTTTGTTTTTCAAATTGTTTTCGGACATATTGAATGACTTCTGAAGCGCTTTTTGATCCAAATAACTGCTTGGCTTCTTTTAATATTTTATAGATAAACGCTGCTTTTTTTCGTTCTTCGGGAGAAAGTCTTTCGTTACGGGAACTCATCGCTAAGCCATTTGGTTCTCTGTAAATGGCACAGCCTATAATTGTAACGGGTATTTGATGTTTTTCGACTAATTTCTTTACGATTTGAAGTTGTTGGAAATCTTTTTCGCCAAAATAAGCATTAGTGGGTGAAACTATTTCGAAAAGTTTTTTGACAATCGTCCCTACGCCATCAAAATGCCCAGGGCGATGTTTGCCTTCCATTTGAAATTCTAATCCGTCGTAGTCAAATGAAGTAGAATTGGTGTTTCCTTCGTAAATATCGGCTACAGAAGGCGCATAAACGATTATTTCGGGATTTAAATTGTTTATTTTTTCCAAATCACTTTCCAAAGTTCTTGGGTATTTTTTTAAATCTTCGGGATTGTTGAATTGTGTTGGGTTAACAAAAATACTTACCACGGTAACCGCGTTCTTTTTCAGGGATTCTTGCATCAAAGAAAGATGACCTTGATGTAGCGCTCCCATGGTGGGAACAAACCCGATTTCCTTTTTTTGATCTAAAAAAGGTTTTAAGTATGATTTTAATTCATTTTTTTTAACAAAAACAGGCATATAGAAATCATTAAATGATATGCAAACTTACTATTTTAGTCAATATCTTCATAAATTTTTGTAATTTTGCATGGATTTGTGTTCAATAAACAAAACAAAAAATAAACATGGAGGATAAAAGGATTTTGTATGTATCATCCGAAGTAGTGCCCTATCTAGCTGAAAATGAGGTTTCTTTAATGTCGTATGACATACCGAAAATGATAAATGATCAAGGTGGACAAATTCGTATTTTTATGCCACGTTATGGTAATGTAAACGAAAGAAGACATCAATTGCACGAAGTAATTCGTTTGTCAGGTATGAATTTGGTTGTGAATGATGTAGATATGCCACTTATTATTAAAGTAGCTTCCATTCCAAAAGAAAGAATTCAAGTCTATTTTATAGACAATGATGAGTATTTTAAACGTAAAGCTACTTTTACAGATGAAGAAGGGGTTTTGTTTCCCGATAATGACGAAAGAGCAATTTTTTTTGCTAAAGGTGTTGTCGAAACAGTAAAAAAACTAAACTGGGTTCCAGATATTATTCATGTACAAGGTTGGATGGCTGCAATGCTACCCATTTACATGAAACATTATTATAAAGATGAAGCCTTATTTGCTGACACCAAAATTGTAACGTCTGTTTTTAATCAAGGTTTTGAAGGAAATTTAGATTTAGAAATGAGTAAAAAAGTACAATTTGATGGAGTTCCACATAGCGCGATTCAAGAATTAGATACGCCAAGTTTTGAAAATATTATGATGGCCTCAATTAACCATTCGGATGGTGTAGTTATTGCTTCTGAAAGCATATCTCCAAATTTAACAAAATTTATAGAAGCTTCAAATAAACCTTTATTACCTTTCGCTCCGAAAGAAAAGTATGCTGAAGCGTATACTGAATTTTATAAAAATCAAATCTTAGGTTAAAAAAATGAATACCACTCTTTTAAAAACTCTTGCAGTTGTTTTTGCTACTGTACTTTTTGTTTCGTGCGATAACGATTATAACTCGATTGGCGGTGATATTATAGGGAATAGTAATTATGATTATTCGAACGGTGAAGACTTTCCTGTAAAAGCATACAATGCTAAAATAGGGCCGGTGCAAACTAATAATTTGCCACTACATCAGTTGGGGTATTTGGTAAACGATAAATTTGAAACGACTACAGCAAATTTTGTAACACAACTTGATTTGGTAGATGAAGCGCCAGTTTTTATTAACCCTAGTACTATAATTGTAGACAGTGTTGTTGTAACAGTGCCTTATTTTAGTAAAAAAATATCTTTAGAGTCTTCGGGAAGAGGTGTTTATCGTTTGGATTCTATTCATTCTAAAAATAATACAATTGATCCTATTGGTTTGAAAGTGTATAGAAATGGGTTTGCATTAAATGATTTTGATGCTTCAAATCCTTCCGTTAGTGCACAATATTATTCCAATCAAGAACCTGCTTTTGACGCAGTTAAGCAAGAGCTTTTATATGATGATCCAACTTTTGTTCCCAATGCAAAGGAATTTGTAAAGTATAAAGTAAAAGATTTAGCGTTAATGCCTAGAATTGCAGCAAATGTAGAATCAAGGTCTTCTCCTAGAATGCGCCTTAAATTAGACAATGCAGTAGTTAAAAATATCATATTTGATAATGCTAATGCAACGTCAAATTTAGCGTCTAAAGAAGCGTTTAAAAACTATTTCAAAGGTTTGTATTTTAAAACTGAAACAGCTCCAACGGGATCAGGCAGTCTAATGATGTTAGATTTTGCCAAAGGAAATCTTACGGTGTATTACAAACAAGACAAGTCGATTTTAACGCCAGGGGTAAGAGTGATGAAAGAAATGGTAATGAATTTTACCGGTAACAATGTGAACTTATTTAACCACACTAACGATGTTTATTCTACCTTAGCTAGTGAACCTGTTGGGTCTGTTGGTCATCAAAATTTATATTTAAAGGGAGGAGAAGGTTCTGCTACTTTTATTGAATTATTTCCAGATTCTACCGAATTGGAAGATCTTTGGAAATTAAACCAAACCAAAGGAGTTTTAGTTAACGAAGCGTCTTTAACGTTTACTGTAAATGAAGAAGCTTCGGGAGTAGGTTCAGGGTATAAGTTTAATCCTAATAGAGTTTATTTGTATAACGCGGACACTGGTGAGCGTTTGTTTGATTATACTTTCGATTCTTCTGTAAATTCGATACTTCCTAAATATTCAAAATCAATTTTTGGAGGGATTATAAATAAAGTGGAAGATAAATTCGGAAACGTTATAAAAACGGTTTATAAAATTAGAATTACCGAGCATATTGCCAATTTGATTAATTCTAAAACGTTAGAAAAATTGAAAGAAAATAATGTCAGATTAGGATTGGTGATTTCTGAAGATATAAACAAAGCAGGGAATGCCATGTTAAAAGCGCCACAATCGGTTTTAACATCTACTGGTGCAGATAAAAAAATTATAAAATACCCTATAGCGGCAGTAATTAATCCTCTAGGAACTATTTTTTACGGAAATTTAAATTCAGGAAATCCGAAATACGAGAGTAGAGTTCGATTTAAAATTAGCTATAGCAAACCAAATTAATTATAAATTATGTGTGGAATTGTTGGATACATAGGACATAGAGAAGCTTATCCAATTGTAATAAAAGGATTAAAGCGTTTAGAATATAGGGGTTATGACAGTGCTGGCTTAGTACTTTATGATGGGAAAGAATTAAAGCTTTCTAAAACCAAAGGAAAAGTTTCTGATCTTGAAGCCAAAGCAGAAAAAGAAATCACATTAAACGGAGCAATTGGTATTGGGCATACGCGTTGGGCTACTCATGGCGTGCCAAATGATGTAAATTCACATCCGCACCTTTCCAATTCTGGTAATTTAGCAATAGTTCATAACGGAATTATAGAAAATTATGAACCCTTAAAAAAAGAGTTAATAAACAGAGGGTATGTGTTCCATTCGGATACAGATACCGAGGTTTTAGTAAATCTAATTGAAGAAGTTCAGAAAAAAGAAAATTTAAAATTAGGAAAAGCAGTTCAAATTGCCTTAAATCAGGTAGTTGGAGCGTATGCGATTTGTGTTTTCGACAAACAAAAGCCTGATGAAATTGTCGTAGCTCGTTTAGGAAGTCCTTTGGCAATTGGTATTGGAGAAAATGAGTTTTTTATTGCATCCGATGCTTCTCCTTTTATAGAATATACTTCGAATGCCATTTATTTAGAAGATGAAGAAATGGCTATTGTGCGTTTGCATAAAGATTTGAAAATTCGAAAAATCAAAGACGATTCGTTAGTTGATCCTTATATTCAAGAACTTCAAATGAATTTGGAGCAAATTGAAAAAGGAGGTTACGATCATTTTATGATGAAAGAAATCTACGAACAACCTAGCGTAATCAAAGATACGTATCGTGGACGTTTGCATTCCAACGAAGGCTTAATCAAAATGGCTGGTATTGAAGATAATTTAGAAAAATTCACCAATGCACAGCGTATCTTAATTATTGCTTGTGGAACTTCTTGGCATGCCGGTTTAGTAGCCGAATATGTTTTTGAAGAATTTACCAGAATTCCGGTCGAAGTAGAATATGCTTCCGAATTTAGATATAGAAATCCAATTATAAGCGATAAAGATGTGGTGATTGCCATTTCGCAATCGGGAGAAACTGCCGATACTTTGGCAGCTATTAAATTAGCTAAAGAAAAAGGTGCGTTTGTTTTTGGTGTGTGTAATGTGGTAGGTTCTTCTATTTCTAGAGAATCTCACGCAGGTGCTTATACGCATGCTGGTCCAGAAATTGGAGTGGCTTCTACCAAAGCTTTTACAACTCAAATTACGGTGTTAACCATGATTGCTCTTCGTTTGGCACAAGCGAAAGGAACTTTGTCTAAGTCTGATTTCCATCGCTATTTGTCAGAATTAGAAGCGATTCCAGAAAAAGTAGAAGAAGCCTTAAAGACAAATGATGCAGCCAAAGCCGTTGCTGCAGTGTACAAAGACGCTACCAATTGTTTGTATTTGGGAAGAGGTTATAATTTCCCTGTTGCGTTGGAAGGGGCTTTAAAACTAAAAGAAATATCGTACATACATGCAGAGGGTTATCCGGCTGCTGAAATGAAACACGGACCAATTGCTTTAATCGATGAGCAAATGCCAGTTGTAGTTATTGCGCCAAAGCAAGGGCATTACGATAAAGTTGTTAGTAACGTGCAGGAAATCAAATCAAGAAGTGGGAAAATCATAGCTATTGTGACTAAAGGTGATGAACAGGTGCGCAATTTGGCCGATCATGTGATTGAGATTCCAGAAACTTCGGATGCTTTATCACCTTTGTTAACTACTATTCCATTGCAGTTGTTGTCGTATCAC
>JAGORP010000136.1 GCA_018062725.1 Flavobacterium sp. | reverse complement strand
TTCGCTTTACCGAATTCGGAATTTACCCAAGGGAAATTCACGGATTAAAAGGCGTGTTGTTTTCTCCCTTCTTGCACGGAGATGTCAGTCATTTGTTTAATAATTCGCTGCCACTATTGTTTTTGTTGAGCTGTTTGCGCTTTTTTTATAGAGAACATACTTTTAAAGTGTTATTCCTCGGAATTTTGCTGTCAGGAATTGGTACGTGGTTCATTGGAAGACCAAGTTATCACATTGGTGCCAGCGGACTGGTATATGTCTTGGCGAGTTTTATTTTCTTCAAAGGAATTCAAACCAAATATTACCGACTCGTAGCTTTGTCGTTTACCGTTGTGATTTTGTATGGCGGAATGATTTGGTACATGTTTCCAAGTCTGGAAATTACGGGAGAACAACATATTTCGTGGGAAGCACACTTGTCAGGTTTTGTGGTGGGCTATGTTTTTAGCTTGTTATTTGATGTAAAAAAATACGTCAAACCCATTATTTACGATTGGCAACAACCTGATTATGATGCCTCACAAGATGCTTTTATGAAGCACTTTGATGAAAAAGGAAATTTCATTTCCAGTTCCAAAATGCGAGAAATGGAAACGGAGAAATGGCTGTATTTTGTCTCTAATTTACCTGTGATTTATGAATTCAAATCAAGTGATGAAATCGAAAATTAAGACTGTCTCTGTCTAACCGTTTCATATAAAAAAGCACCGCAAGCCACCGAAACATTCAAAGATTCGATAGTTCCAAACATAGGAAGCTTGGCTTTTTCATCTACAATTTTTAGAACTGATGGATTTACCCCGCGGTCTTCGCTTCCCATAATGATGGCTACACCTTCGCTTAAAGAAATATCATAAATTGTATTGTCCGTTTTTTCAGTAGCAGCAACGGTCTTGATTCCTGAACCTTGTAGGTAAAAAATGGCATCTTTAATGTGGTCAACTTTGCAAATAGGCACATTAAATACTGCTCCGGCAGACGTTTTTACGGTATCGCCATTTACAGGGGCAGAACCTTGTTTTTGGATGATAATTCCGTCTACACCTGTGCATTCGGCCGTACGAATGATGGCGCCAAAATTACGGGCATCGCTCAATTGGTCAAGGATAAGAAATAGGGGCGTTTTTCCACTTTCCACAACCCCGTCAACCAAAGTTTCTAGTTTTACAAAGGAAATAGGGGCAATTGTAGCCACTGCTCCTTGATGGTTGTTGGGAGTAAGTCGGTTTAGTTTTTCAACAGGCACATATGAAAAATTAATGCTGTTTTTCTTCAATGTTTTCATCAGCTCATTCATCAAGTCGCCATGAATGTCACTTTGAATAAACACCTTGTCTACTTCTTTTTTTGCATTAATCGCTTCAATAATTGCTCTAATCCCGAATATTTGATTCTCTTTTTCCATGGGGCAAAGATAGTTTTTTTAGACAATTTAGACTTCTTAGATTGTTAGATATTTAGACTACTTAGAAAAAAACAAAATTCTAACCATTCCTAAATCTGAAAAGTCTAATAAGTCTAAGTTAGTCTGGTAATCTGTAAGTCTAACTTAAAATCTTGCTTTAAAACTAAGATGTACAATCGAGTTGGATAGTTTAATGGCTTGGTCTTTCGTGCTTCCATTGGCATAGACAAAATTGAGTAAACCATTTTTAGTGGCGAGCCCAAATCCGAAGCCGAGTCCAATTAAGCTATTAGATACATTACTGGTTTTGTCTTGGTAATACCCATAATCAATAATTGAGTGAAGATAAATGCCGTCATTAAAGGCATATCGGTATTCGGAAAGTACCGAGCCAAATGTATTCCCCTGCAGACTATTTTCGTTAAATCCACGAATAGAATTAATGCCTCCAAAACGAAATAATTCATTAATAATATAAGTGTTACTATTCAAATAGAAATTCTGACTTCGAATATTGATGCTGTTTTTTTTGTTTAAATACAAGTTGTGACTTAAATTAAGATTCCCAAAGAACTGATTTTCCGAACCCGAATTTGCGTCTCGTTTTCCAAAGCCTAGTTTAAAGTAAACTACAGTTTTTTCAGGAAATAAAATGCTATTATTGTCTATGGCTATAAAATCCAAATGCGAAGTAATAAAGGAATTGTTGAAATCACTTAAACTACTAGAATTGGTGTTTTGAATATCGCTCGATTCAGTACTTTGATAACCCAAATAGACTTTGGTATTGTAGTTAAAGTAATACCCTAAATCAATTCCTGTTTTGGCATTTTGAAAAATACTATCTTGTTTAAAAATATTCAATTGTGCTTTGATGCCAAGAGGTGATTTAAAAATGTATGGAATTTCAATATTAGCATCAAAGGTTTTTTGATCTTTACCGTCACTTTTCCAATAGATATTGAATTTTTCGCCACCATTTAAAATGTTTTGTAATTTCAAATCCAAATAACCATTAAAGATTAACTTTTTCTTGTCATTGGTAAAACCGATAAAACCGTCAAAGGTGTTGGGTTTGCTTTTTTCCAAATAGACGTAGACTTTCGTTGAGTCTTTGGTAAATAATATTTCAGGCGATTTAATTTGTTTTACAAATTGAATTCGGTCGAAATCATCCGATAAACTTTTAAGTGTAGCTTGGTTAAAGACTTTATTTCTGTAGATTCTTTTAATGTTTTTAGTGTGACTTTTTGGAAATTTTTCATAACCATTAATCACGATATCGTCGAGTGTTCTTTTTATTTCAACATCTGTTTTTAATTCGGCATAAAGTTCGTTGTTTTGGGTTTTAAAATTCACCAATTGAATTCTTGCTAGTGAATAGCCTTTTCGTTCCAATGTTTTTAAAATGCCATTCATAAAGTTTTCTACTTCCTGAATGCGTTTTATTTCTGTCGATTTTGTGGCGCCAAAAAGCTCGTAATTTTCACCTACATATATATGTAGCAATTTTTGTTGTCGTCCTAAGTTTATTTTTACTTCAAATAAAGTGTCGTTGACTTTTTTAACGTCTTCTGTTAGTTGATTTAAAAAGCCGTTTTGTAGTAATTTTTGTTGGAGCAGTTTTACTTCATCTAAAACCAATTTTGCATTACTGTGTTTTTTGGTATATCCAATAGAATCAATTTTTTTAGTTTCGCTTTCCTTGTCAGATTTGATATTTACATACAGTTCTTGTCCCCAAATAGTTTGGAAACTCAGTACGCATAAAAATAAAAGAATAGAATTTTTCAAATCAGTTGTTTGGGCGTGACCTCCGCTATCGCTTCGGTCGTGCTGTTCGCTGTATCTTTTATGATTTATGAATGGCCATTCATAAATCATAAAAGGATGCCGCTTCCATCACTCACGCAAAATTTCGTTAAAAATACAATTATCCATTTCAAAATAACGCAAAAAATAAAAAATCAGTATTTTAAAAACAATACTACTGAAAATTAATATTTTACGTTTTGTTTTTTCAAAATATAATGCATACATTTGCAACCCCGTAAAAAGCGGGATTTTATAAACAAGTAATTTTTAGTATTTAATTATGCCAACGATTCAACAATTAGTAAGAACAGGAAGAACCCAAATGACTAAGAAGTCTAAATCGGTTGCTTTAGATTCTTGTCCTCAAAGAAGAGGTGTTTGTACGCGTGTTTACACTACTACTCCAAAAAAACCAAACTCTGCAATGCGTAAAGTTGCGCGTGTACGTTTGACTAATGGAAATGAAGTGAATGCTTACATCCCAGG
>JAGORP010000054.1 GCA_018062725.1 Flavobacterium sp. | reverse complement strand
ATTTAAAACACCACTAACCGCATTGGCTCCGTGAGTAACTCCCATAGAACCTTCTACAATTTCAATTTGTGCAATATCGTCTAAATTGATTTGTGACAAATCGGTATTATTTCCCAAACCTGATTCATTTACCAAAGGCACCCCATCAACTAAAATTTTAAAATATTGCGCATCCAAACCGAATAAGGAAACTGTTGAACGACCAGTTGTTCCGCTGGGTTGAACAGTAATATTTAAATATTGACTCAAAACATCCGACAAATTATTCGCGGCTAAATTTTGAATGTCTTTAGCTGTAATTAATCGAACATTAAATACAGACTTCTTAATAGTTTGAGGCAAAAATTGACCTGTAACTACCACTTCATTTAGTTGCTTAACGCTTGTAGAATCAATTTTTTTCTCTTGGCTTTTTCCGTGTAAGCTTATAAAAATCACAACTAATATATAAACGCTATTTTTCATTGTTTAGAATCGTTCTTAATAATTTTGACAAATATATATCTTATTTTTATTTATTCTAAATAAATTTAATATATTTGCATCAGAAAATTCTTAAACAAAAAAATTATGAAAAAAATACCTCTTTTCATTTTGACAACTCTTTATATAACAAATAGTTACAGTCAAAATAAAAAAGCAGATGACCAAAAAGCGATTAAATCGATGTGTGGCTGTTATGAAGTACAATTTAATTTTGCAGAAACATTTAGTTATTCAAAAGACAGTTTGTATAAAAAATCACCTATTAAACATGATACTGCTTTAGAATGGATTGAACTACTTGAAGACCAACCTAACAAAATTGTACTACAACATTTATTAATTACCGGAAAAACAGAAGAATCTATTGTGAAGCATTGGCGTCAGGATTGGTTGTTTGAGAATACCGATTTTTTCTTCTTTAATAAAGAAACCACATGGAATTTTAAGAGATTAAAAGATAAAGATGTAAAAGGACAATGGACTCAAAAAGTATATCAAGTAGATGACAGTCCAAGATATGAAGGAACAGCAACTTGGACTCATCAAGACGGAAGACATTATTGGGAAAACACAACCGATGCGCCGCTTCCAAGAAGAGAACATACCATACGTAATGATTATAATGTGTTACAACGAACGAATGTGCATGAAATCACCAATTATGGTTGGATTCACGACCAAGACAACAGTAAGCTTGTTAGAAAAGACAACGAAAAAGATGTTGTATTAGCACAAGAAAAAGGACATGATATATATACAAAAGTACCGGATGCTAAATGTAAATTAGCACAAGATTGGTGGGCAAAAAACAATTCTGTTTGGAAAAAAGTGAGAAATAAATGGGAAATCGTTTTCTCAAAAAACAAAGACCTATCGCTTCATAAAACAGTGGAAAAGCAACCACTTTTCATGGCTTTATTTAGCTTAAAACCAGAAGCAACAAGAGAAGAAGTAAATAAAATAATTGACAGTTATATCATTAATTAAAGATGTGTTGCAATTTTACAAAACTTAAGGAAACAGAAAATGGGATATTAATTTATATCCCAAACTGTCATAATTAACAATTGAGTTTTAACAATTTGCATTTCAGTTTAACTACTGAGGAACTTAAAACTTTTAAAGAGTATTTACAAAAAATAGATATCAGTTATTGGGAAAAAGAATATGAAAATTCTATTTATAGCAAAAAAATTCCGATTCCCACTTTACAAAAAAACTTTATGATTTTAATCAATCGGTTTGAACTCTTTGAATTACAAAGTTTGATGGATTTCGATAAAAAGAAAAATGGTTTTATTAATTATACAGATTTTGAAGGCAATTTCAATCTGAATTAAAAAAGGTCCGCTAAAAGCGGACCTTCAATTTTACATTCTCTCAGGAACGTTAATTCCTAAAAGACCAAAAGCATTTTTTATCGTTTGCCCTACTTTATTGGCAAGTTGGACACGGAATACTTTTTTATCTAGATTTTCTTCTCCTAAGATGGAAACATTTTGGTAAAACGAGTTAAATTCTTTAACCAAATCGTAGGTGTAATTAGCTACTAATGCTGGACTATGGTTTTGTGCTGCACTTTGAATAATTTCTGGAAATAAACTCACTTGTTTGATTAGCTCTTTTTCTTTTTCATGAATCACCTCGACTGCGCTCGGTGTGACATTATAATCAAAATCGGCTTTTCGTAAAATCGATTGAATACGCGCGTACGTATATTGAATAAAAGGTCCCGTATTTCCGTTAAAATCTACCGATTCTTCTGGATTAAACATCATTGTTTTCTTAGAATCTACTTTAAGCATATAATATTTTAAAGCACCCATTCCGATAGTTTTGTATAATTCCGATTTTTCATTTTCCGAATAACCTTCCAATTTTCCTAATTCTTCCGAAATAGTTTGCGCAGTCGTTACCATTTCTTCCATTAAATCATCAGCATCGACTACGGTACCTTCACGAGATTTCATTTTTCCGGAAGGCAATTCAACCATTCCGTACGATAAATGATACAGACTTTCCGCCCAATCAAATCCTAATTTTTTCAAGATTAAGAACAATACCTTAAAATGGTAATCTTGTTCATTTCCAACGGTATACACCATTCCACCCACATCTGGATTATCCTTCACACGTTGAATCGCCGTACCAATATCCTGTGTCATATAAACCGCAGTCCCATCAGAACGCAATACGATTTTTCGATCTAAACCATCTTCGGTTAAATCAATCCAAACCGAACCATCAGGATCTTTTTCGAAAATCCCTTTTTCCAATCCGAATTGCACCACTTCTTTTCCTAACAAATAGGTATCACTTTCATAGTAATACGAATCGAAATTCACGCCCAAACTTTTGTAAGTCGCTTCAAATCCGTCGTACACCCACTGATTCATTTTTTTCCAAAGTGCCACCACTTTTTCGTCGCCAGCTTCCCATTTACGTAGCATTTCTTGAGCTTCCATTATAGATGGCGCTTCTTTTTTGGCTTCGTCTTCAGTTTTACCTTGCGCCATTAAATCTTTGATTTCGGCTTTATAGATTTTATCAAATTCTACATAAAAATTTCCGACCAATTTATCGCCTTTCAAACCGGTTGATTCAGGAGTTTGTCCATTTCCGAATTTTTCCCAAGCCAACATCGATTTACAGATATGAATACCACGATCGTTGATGATTTGTGTTTTATAGGTTTTTTGGCCAGAAGCTTCAATAATTTGAGCTACCGAATAGCCTAATAAAATATTACGGATGTGCCCTAAATGCAACGGTTTATTCGTGTTGGGTGAAGCAAATTCGACCATTATAGCCTTGCTTTCCGTTGATGGTGTAACAAATCCAAATGTACTATTGTCTCTAATATGATTTAAAAACTGAATAAAGTAAACATCAGAAATTACGATATTTAAAAACCCTTGCACCACGTTGAATTTAACAACCTCAGCCACATTTTCTACTAAATAATTTCCGATTTTGGTACCAATTTCCACAGGATTACCTTTAACCAGCTTTAACAAAGGAAAAACCACCATCGTTATGTCTCCTTCAAATTCCCTGCGGGTCGCTTGAAACTCTACTTTATCAAGTTGAACTTCAAACAAGTCCTGAACGGCTTGTGTAATTTTTGGCGTAAGAATTTGTACTAATGACATAATTAATAATTTTTTAAAGATGCAAAGATACTATTTTAATAGAATTTTTAGTAAATTTATACAGGACTGCTCTTGATTAAATCTTTCAGAAATTTATTTAAGTAATTTCTGATTTATAGCAACAATAAAAGTAATTCATCGGTGAAATTTCACTTTTTATCGATAAAAATATATATTTGAACCTTATACCCTATTTATGAAAAAGGTTTTATCGTTATTTGGAATTTTATACTCTTGCTTTGGCTTTTCGCAAGTCATTACTATAAATGACACCAGAACTGCTGATGATTTAGTCCGAAATGTTCTTGTGAATAGTCCGTGTGCCAATGTAGCCAATGTCACTTCAAGAACCGGAACATTTTATGGTTCTAGTAACGGAATAGGATATTTTACCAACACGAATACAGCTTTTCCTTTGGCTTCGGGTGTAATTTTGAGTAGTGGAAGTGCTGTAAATTCCCCAGGGCCAAACACTTCCGATTTGAGTGATGGTAGCGCTGCTTGGTTGGGCGATACAAATTTGGAAACTACTTTATTAGCCGCTGGAATTTCGATGAATTCTATGAATGCCACGGTACTTGAATTTGATTTCACAACCTATTCCTCCTATTTTAACTTTCAATTTTTATTTGCTTCAGAAGAATATGGGACATTTCAATGTCAATCCCCCGACGCATTTGCCTTTTTATTAACCGATTCGGTTACTGGAATTACCACAAATTTGGCTGTAGTTCCGAGTACATCCACGCCAATATCAGTAGGAACTGTTCGAGATGCTTTATACAATTCTTCCTGTCCTTCTGCCAATCCGAGTTATTTTGGAGCTTTTAATGGAGGTTCAAACGCAGCAGCGTCGGCAACCAATTTTAACGGACAAACCGTTTTAATGAATGCTTCCTCAACATTAACTCCCAATAGATTATACCATATTAAATTGGTAATTGCTGATAATGGAGGGACCAACAATGACGTTCGTTTTGATTCGGCTTTATTTTTAGGAGGAAGTAGCTTTGTTTTCAACCAAGATGTATTAGGGCCCGATTTAACAATTGCCAATGCAACTGCATTATGCTCGAATGATGGTACCAATGTAAGCTATACCATCACTTCAGGATTAGATCCTTCATTATTTACTTTTGTTTGGAAAGATGAAAATGGAGTTCCAATTCCAGGAGAAACGGGACCGAATTTAACCATAAACAATCCCGGAACCTATTTGTTAACGTATTATATTGCTACTACCCTTTGTGAAGTGGCTACAAACGACATTGTGATAGAATACAATTCAGCGGTTTCAACTCCGAATCCAGTCGATTTGTATAAATGTAATAATGGACAACCTTCGTATACCTATGATTTATCATTCAACACAACCGTTGTAGATCCTTCAAATGCTTTTACAATTAGTTACCATAATTTACAAACGGAAGCGCAAAATAACACCAATCCATTAGCTATTTCTCAAGTAGTAGCATCAGGCGCCTTACCTAAAATTATTTGGATGAGAATTCAAGATAGTACTGGTTGTTATGTTACGAAATCTTTTCATTTGCAATTAACACCACCTCCAACTTCCACCGATCCTGGAGATATTACCCGTTGTGAGACTGCTTCGGGTTCAAATTCTGCGGCTTTTGATTTAGCGGCACTATCGGCAACAATTATGGGTGGACAATCGCCTAGTATTTATACTTTAAGTTATCATTTTAGTCAATCTGATGCTGACAATGATAGCAATCCAATTGATAGTAGTTCACCTCTAATCACTGGAAATACAACTATTTTTATTCGAATTGAAAACAGCACCGAGCCAACTTGTTTTAACACAATACAATCTTTTAATTTAATTGTAAAACCAAGACCTGCTATCGATTTAATTCCGAATCAATATGTCTGTGTTCAATATACACTGCCTCCTCTAGCCAATGGAGGAAACTATTACTCTGGACCAAATCAAGGTTTACCAATGCTACCCGTTGGAACGATAATCACTACCGACACAACCGTCTATATTTATAATGAAACTGGAGGGACGCCAAGTTGTTTTTCGCAACATAGTTTCGACATTACCATTGTGGATGTTAACGACATCACTCCTGCCGACATGTCAGTATGTACCGCTGCTGCATTACCTGCATATCCGTTGCCTGGAACAAAATATTATTTGGATGCCGCTTTTACACAAGAAGTGTTACCTGGACATATTATCAACACTTTAGGGACTACAACAATTCATGTTCAATTTACTTTTACCGATCCAAGCTGTACCTTAATTGCAGATACTTTTGATATAACTATTTCCCAAACACCTATAATAAGCACTGTTTTTTCAACCCTTTTTGATTGTACTCAAGTGAGTACTTTACCGGTAATCGTAACTGATGTTGGAACAGGAAATTACTATACCTACGACCCTGCTACAGATGTATATACAGTTCTTAGTTTACCTATTACCAGCACAACTCATGTGTATGCTTTTGCCGAAAACAATGGCTGTCGCTCAACAATCTTTGATTTTATGGTGTATATAAATTCATTAGGTATTCCTAACGTTGATTTATGCATCCCTCCCTATACTTTAACTGCTTCTCCTGTTGGTGAATATCGTGATGCGCCTAATGGTGGTGGAAATATTATACCTCCGGGAGCTATCACACAAACCACAAGAATATATACCTACATTCCTGGCGCAACTTGTGCAGATGATGACTTTTTTGATATAACTTTTCACCAACCTACATTAACCGCTCCACTACCTGTTACCACTTGCGATTCGTATTTATTACCTGTAAATCCAGAAGGTGGACGCTATTTTAGAGGGCAAAACGGACCTGGAAATGGATTACCAGAACTTTTTGCAGGTATTGACAGTATAACTGCAACCGAAACCATTTGGGTATATAAAGAATCTACTTTTGCATTGACTCCTGTATGTTACAACGAAGTCCCCTGGACGATAACAATTAACCCTAAGCCTGCAATCGATTCGAGAGGAAATATTATAGAATGTTATTCGTATAATTTAACCGCCTTAACCAATGGTAATTATTTTGATAATCCGTACGATCCGAATAATCCCTCTGCGCAAATTCCTATTACCGATTTCTTTATTGATGCTAGTGATTTAAATGCAGAAGATGACATTCCGAACCGAATTAAAACAATTTATATTACAGCTGTTAATCCAAATGATCCTTTTTGCTTTAGTGAAAACTCCTTTACGATAACATTTGACGGCATTGAAGCTACTAATTTAGGACCAACTCAAACTCATTGTAATTTTTATGACTTACCAACACTTCCTGCTAATAATTTTTATTACGATGCGCCCGGAGGACCTTATGGTACAGGTAATTTAATTACATTACCTAGACAATACACGAGTTCTACTGCTGCCGGTTCCCCTATTTATGTATTTACCGAAACCAACAATCGATTTACTTGTCGCGACGAAAAAGCCTTTGATATCGTAATTAATTATACACCAGTACTTACCCCAACTGTACAAAATACAATTGTAGCTTGTGATACCTATACCTTAAATCCATTAACTATTGGAACTTATTATACAGGTCCCGGAAAAACGGGTTCAATTATTAATGCACCGGTTACCTATGACATCAATAACTTACCCCCAACGGTTATTTATGCGTATGCTGAAACTGCAACAATACCAAATTGTACTGTTGAAGAAGAAATAAGAATTACTTTAAATAATGTAACAGAACTTCCTGATGTTCCCGCGACTTGTAATAGCTATACCTTAAATCCAAGTGCTTTACAACCTGGCGAAAATTATTATACGAATAGTGGTGGCTCTGGTTTATTAGCCCCAAATGCAACAATTACAAATACACAAACCATCTTTATTTATCGCAACTTTGGTACCTGTGTCGATGAAAGTGATTTTATAGTTACTATTATTCCTACTCCTATTGCCAATTCGGCGATAATTCTACCAGTTTGTGATACGTATACAGGAAACAATAGTACCAATTTTGATGGAATTTATCAATTTGACCTAACACAAGTTGAAGTAGCTGTATTAGGGAGTCAAACTCCTGCTTCCGATTTTATATTTTCTTACTATACCAACAGCACAGATGCAAGTACCGGTTCCAATCCAATCACCACACCTACAGCATATGTTAATAGTAATCCGACGAATATGAGTCCGTATTTTGGAAGTGTTTGGGTTCGTATTGCTAATACTACCTCAACCAATCCTTGTTACGCCATAACAGAAGTCAGACTTACCGTTTACCCTTTACCTGAGCCACATATTGGCAGTGAGTATTTTATTTGTGAAGATTTGAGTGTATCCCCAACCCAAGTTAGTTATACGACTATTGATACGGCTATTTCAGGTAGTAATTATTCATTTGAATGGACACAAGATGGTAATCCTTATGGTGGAAATACGTCCTCAATTACTACAAATGAAGAAGGAACATATACGGTAACTATTACAAATTTAACCACGAATTGTGAGAATACTGTCGGAACAAAAGTCACAAAATACGCCCCATATATTACTATTGATTATAGTGATGCTTTTGCCAATCCGAGTTATATAACTGTAAATGTTTTAGGTCCAGGCTCTGGAAATTATTCCTATCAATTGGATGGAGGCTTATTTCAAGATAGCAACGTCTTCTATAATGTTAGCCCAGGAGTACATACTGTTAATGCCATAGACAAGGATGAACATTGTTCTCCCGAACCTCTAACGGCAACTATTATTAATTACCCTAAATATTTCACTCCAAATGGTGATAACTATCATGAAACTTGGAATATCCCCGATTTGAAAAAAACAAATCCAAATGCACCAATTTCTATTTTTGATCGATTTGGAAAATTCATCATACAAATCACTCCAAGTACAACAGGTTGGAACGGAACTTATAACGGACAACCATTACCTGCAACAGATTATTGGTTTTCGGTTGATTTTAATGAACCCAAAAATGATAGTCCAAAGACTTTTAAAGCGCACTTCTCTTTAAAACGATAACACCAAAAAAACACCCTTAAACCCTCTTAAAAATATCTTCAAGAGGGTTTTTTATTTTAAACAATGTAACGTTTCTTTTTTTCTGTCGTCTACTAAATAAGTCAAAGTTAAAAAAGTGTTAAAATTAACATAAAAAGGTACTTTGTATTGCATAGTATTGTTTATTATTTTACTTTTGACCCATCATCAATCAAAATCAATCATCAAAATGAAATTAAAAGCAATTTTAATTGGCATGTTGGCAATAGTTGTCAATATGCAAGCGCAAACTTCGGCGCCCACAACTCCCATTTTTCTAAATCAAGGAAACATTTCAGGGAAAGTAATTGACAAGCAAAACAATGAAGCATTACCTTATGTTTCGATAACAATTCGGGAAGAAGGAAAAGTAATTTCAGGTGGAATTACCAAAGACAATGGTAACTTTACTATTTCCAATTTACCTTTGAAAACCCTGCAAATCGAAGTGATTTTTATGGGTTACAAAAAGTACGAAACATCAATTACACTTACCGCTGAAACTAGAAGTGCCGACTTGAAAACCATTTTTCTAGAAGAGGAAGCCAAACAACTTGCCGAAATCAGTGTTGTGAAAGAAAAATCTACAATGGAACAAAAAATTGACCGTAAAGTCATAACCGTGGGCAAGGATTTAATTGCCGCAGGCGCCACTGCCGCAGATATTATGAACAATATTCCTTCGGTAAGTGTTGACCAACAAAACAACACGGTAAGCCTTCGAGGCAATGAAAATGTAAGGGTTTTTATTGACGGAAAGCCTTCCAATCTTTCTGCAGCACAAGCTTTACAACAAATTCCTTCCACATCAATCAAACAAATTGAATTAATTACCAATCCATCGGCCAAGTATAATCCGGAAGGAATGAGCGGCATCATCAACATTATTTTAAACAAAAATTCAAATTTAGGCTTTAATGGAAACTTTAATTCGGGTGTAAATTTCGGAAAATCACCAAAATTCAATGGCTCTATCGATCTAAATTACAGAATAAATAAATTTAACTTTTACACAACCTATTCTATGAATCATGGAAAAAAGTTTAATAAAGGCATCATTCACTGGGACAAATATAATAGTACAGAAGATTATGATATAAGTTTTGACATTAATCCGTTTCAGAAAAATCACTTTAGCAAATTGGGTACCGATTTTTATCTTAATGACAACAATACTATTTCATTTTATACTATTCAATCGTTTAACAGTCCGGTTACCACTTTTAAAAACGGAGTGAATTATAGCAATCCAATCACTCCAGATAATATGCAAATTCAAAATGCCACTGGAAAAGAAAAAAATCAAACCTACAATTTGGCTTACAAACACAAGTTTGAAAAACCTGAAAAAACATTAGATATCGAATTCAATTACAACCTAACGGAAGAGCCAGAAAACAGTACTTTCAAAGATGTAAACTACGTATTATTGAAAACAAACAACATCAGTCTTGACGGTAAAAACTTTATTGGTAATATTGATTATTCGAGCCCATTGAACGAAAATTCAAAAATGGAAGTCGGTTTAGAAAGTCGAATTGACGGCACAAGGAACAAATTTTTATTAAACAATAGTTTCGATTCTGATTTTAAATTTAACCGAAACATACATTCGGCCTATGGAAACTACAACATCCAAATGGGGAAATGGAGCTACCAACTAGGATTGCGTTTGGAAAGCTATGATGTAAAAGGAACTTTCAAAAAAGCGGGTCAAAATGACGATACTTTCAAAGATTATATCTTTACTTTTTATCCTTCGGCTTTTGTGACCTACACGTCTTCTGAAAAAAACACCTTTAATTTTAATTATTCTAGACGAGTAGACCGTCCAAACATGGAGCAAGTGAACGAAATCAGACAATGGTCAGGTGTAACAGTGGAACAAATCGGAAATTCTAATTTAAAACCACAATTTACGAACTCTTTAGAAGCAAATTATACTAGAAAAGTAAAAATGGGTAGCCTAACTTCTGGAGCTTTCTTCCGATATATTAAAGACGATATTTCTCAAATTCTAACCACAAATCCGTACGATTCTAACAAACAACTTTTAACCTTTACCAATTTCGAAAAAAATTCAGAATACGGTATAGAAGTTTCTGGAAATTTAGATTTCAACAAATGGTGGAATACTAATTTTGGAGTAGATAGTTACTTTAAAAACAACAAAGGAATTATTGAAGACCGCTACGGAAATTTAGTCGAAAAAGAAATTAATGCCACTTTATTTAACACCCGAATGAATCATACTTTCAAAGTAACGAAAGATATTAGGTTGATTTGGTTTACGATGTACAGAGCTGGGGAAAGAAGTTTACAATTTACAAATGGCAACATGTGGAAAACCGATTTAGGAGCCCGTATGAATCTATTGAATGGAAAAGGCACAGTGAGTGTTCGTTACAACGATGTATTTAACACTATGAGATCAACGTTTCACAGTTCGGATCCGGCAAAAATCAATGGTACTTTCCGTTGGGAAAGCCAAACCCTGAACGTAAACCTAAGCTATCGTTTTGGCGACGGAAAGAACAAAGCTCTTGACCGTAAGCAGAGAGAACAAAACGACTCACAAGGAGGAGGTATGTTTTAAAAATATTGAGTTTGGTTACGTTATATTGCGCAAAATCCCTCGGAGTATCCCTTCGAGGGATTTTTATTTGCTTGTTAAACATTTCTTAAAATTGTAACTAAAAATCAACATTGCCGACTACTCTAAATAACTTTGCAGTCAATCATCAATCGCAATCAAATTTAAAAAAATCATGAAATTAAAGTTCTTACTTTTTTGTTTACTTACACATTTCGTAAGTCTTCAAGCGCAAACCTCTGCACCAACAACAATCCTCCCAGGTAGTATTTCTGGAAAAGTAATTGAAAAGAAAACCGGAGAACCTATTCCGTATGCAACAATTTCGGTTAAAGAAGATGGTAAAATTATTTCTGGCGGAATTTCTAAAGATAATGGAAGTTTTACCATTTCGAATTTACCTTTAAAAGAATTGACCGTTGTCATTCAATTTATGGGATTTAAAAATCATGAAAGTACCTTTAGCCTATCGAGCGAGAATAAAAATTTTGCTTTAAAAACAATTTCTTTAGAAGAAGAAGCACAACAATTAGGCGAAGTTTCTATCGTAAAAGAACGTTCTACCATCGAACAAAAAATTGATCGAAAAGTAGTAAATGTGGGTAAAGATTTGATTGCTTCAGGAACAACCGCTTCTGAAATTTTAAACAATATTCCGACCTTAAGTGTCGATGCTCAAACCAAAGAAATTAGTTTACGTGGCAACAGTAATGTACGTGTGCTAATTGATGGAAAACCATCCAACATTGAAGTCGGACAATTATTGCAACAAATTCCGTCTTCCTCTATTAAACAAGTAGAATTAATCACAAATCCTTCGGCAAAATACAATCCAGAAGGAATGAGCGGAATTATCAATATCATTTTACACAAAAATGCCAACACTGGTTTTAACGGAAGTATTAATAACGGCGTAACTTTTGCCAAAACACCAAAAATTAATTCTTCTTTAAATTTAAATTATAAAGTAGGTAAAGTAAATTTTTACACCAATTATGGCTATAACCACGGGATAAATGCCAACCATGGGTATGTTAACTCCCAAAATCCAACCAAAGAAAACGAGCAATTATTTAGATTCAGAAATAAAAACAATTCGCATTTGTTTAAAATTGGAATGGATTATTACATCGATGATAAAAACACACTTTCGGTATATACCAATCAAAACCTTACGCATTTGGATGGAGACGGTACGACACATGTCAATTATTTCGACAATACGACTACTTATACCGATGACAATCCGAATGTTCCCGGAGGTATCGATTTAAGTGATCCCACAACTTATTTTTTCAGAAATAATTATGACACATTTCAAGGTTCTGGAAACGAAAATACTAATAAAAACCAAACTTATGATTTAGCTTTTAAACACGATTTTACGAAGAAAGGTGAAAATATCGAGTTTCAAACCAATGTTTCCAATACCAACAACGGCGAAAATACATTTTACAATGACATTATTTACGATTCTTCTACTACCAAGATTGATCGAGATAACATTATTAAAAATGAAACTAATTATGTGCAATTCAATATTGACTACACCAACCCACTAACAGAAAAAACTAAGTTAGAATTAGGGTATGAATCCCGTTTTCAAGGTACAACCAGTGATTTTAAAAATGCGGGAACGTCATATTTAGCCCTTAACTATTTTGATTTTAAAAGAGACATCCATGCCTTTTACACCAACTATAGTACAAAATGGGAGAAATGGAGTGCTCAATTAGGTTTTAGAGCAGAAGTGTACAATTTGACGGCCGATTTTCAAACCATTTCTAGTGTCGCAACAGAAAATGATATAAAAAGTGTAAAGGATGAAATTTTCACAGTGTATCCATCGGCATTTATTAATTATACCCCTAATGAAAAAAACTCCTTCAATTTAAATTACTCGAGAAGAGTTGACCGCCCAAGTATTGGACAAATTAATCCAATTCGTGAATGGACCACTCCAACTATCGAATCTAGAGGAAATCCAAGTTTAGAGCCACAGTTTACCAATTCATTTGAAGTGAATTATACCCGTACTATTAAATTAGGAACCATAACAACGGGAGTTTTTTACCGAATGATTAACGATGAAATTTCAAGAGTGACTTTCAATGATCCAAACGATATCAACCGAAGAATTTTATCATACGATAATTTCAGAAATAATAATGCTTACGGAATTGAAGCTTCTGCCAATTTAAAACCAACCAAATGGTGGGGAACAAACATCAGTGCCGATACGTATTTTAAAACGGTAAGAGGAACGGTTCAAAACGGAATTACTGGTGTTTATGAAGACAAAGAAATTGATGTAAATTCATTTAACGCTAGAATGAACAATACTTTCACGGCTACAAAAAAATTACGTTTCCAATTATTTGGAATGTTTAGAGGTCGTGATTTAAGTTTACAAGGAGAGCGAAAAGCAATGTATAAAGCAGATATTGGATCAACTTACAGTGTTTTAAAAGGCAAAGGAACAGTTACCTTACGTTACAATGATATTTTTAACAATATGCGCTTTGCTTTTGATGGCGAAATTCCGTACCGACAAAATGGTGCTTTTTTCTGGGAAAGTCAATCGTTTAATGTGAGTTTTAACTACAACTTTGGTGGCGGAAAAAATAGAGCTTTACAACGTAAACAACGTGATGCCAACGAAACACAAGGCGGTGGCGGTATGTTTTAATTAGAAGTTAGCAGTTAGCAGTTAGCAGTTAGCAGTTAGCAGTTAGCAGTTAGCAGTTAGCAGTTAGCAGTTAGCAGTTCGCAGTTAGCAGTTAGCAGTTAGCAGTTAGCAGTTAGCAAAATTAAAAAA
>JAGORP010000053.1 GCA_018062725.1 Flavobacterium sp. | reverse complement strand
GTGGATGGATTGCTTATACCCTTTCTAGATCAGAACAACAAACTCCCGGAAGAACAGCTACTGAAATTGGAATTAATAATGGAAAATGGTACCGATCAGCCTATGATAAAACCCACAATTTAGTAGTTACGGGAAGTTATAAACGAAATGAAAAATGGAATTTTGGAGCCAATTTCACCCTTCAATCAGGTCAACCTGTTAGTTATCCTACTTCAAAATATATTTACGAAGGAATTGTGGTACCCAATTATACCACTAGAAACAAAAACAGGTTGCCGCTTTACCATCATTTAGACATTTCGGCCACTTTAACGCCCAGAAAAAATGCTAATCGAAATTGGAAAGGAGAATGGGTATTCAGTATTTACAACCTATACAGCCGAAAAAATGCTGCTTCCATTAGTTTTAGACAAAATGCCGAAACTGGGGTTAATGAAGCTGTAAAACTTTCAATTTTCGGTATAGTACCGTCCGTTTCTTATAATTTTAAATTTTAATCACATGAAAAATTTTGTAAAACATATTGTGATCACCACTTTTATCTTTTTCCAATATAGTTGTGAGGATGTTGTAGATATTCCACTAGAAAATACGACTCCAAAATTAGTCATCGATGCTAATATTAAGTGGCAAAAAGGAACTATTGGGGATAATCAAACCATAAAATTAAGCCTCACCAACGATTTTTATAGCAATGAAATTGCCATTGCCTCTGGAGCTATCGTGAGGGTTACAGATAGTGATGGTACTGTTTTTGATTTTTATCAAATGGCCAATTCACCCGATTATGTGTGCGATAATTTCATTCCTGTGGTAAACAAAAATTACACCCTTACAGTTCTCTATAAAGGAGAAACCTATACTGCAACCAATAAGTTAATGGCAACTCCTACAATTGACGACATCCAACAAGAGACAGTACCTGGTTTTGACGGAGAAGACAGCATTCAAATAAAATTCTTTTTTCAAGATAATGGTGCCGAGGATAATTTTTACTTGGTGGGAGCCAAAAACCCATTACTAAGTGTTAAAGAATTTGGTGTGATTTCTGATGAATTCTTTCAAGGAAACCAAATGTTTGGGTTTTATACCAATGAAAAATTAGATCGAGGAAGTACTCTAAAATTCACGTTACAAGGCATTACCCAATCGTATTACAATTATATGAATAAATTAATTGCCATGTCAAGTTCTAATGCCGGAAATCCTTTTGCTACCCCAACATCTACTTTGCGTGGAAATATTTTAAATCGAAGTAATCCAGAAAATTACCCATTAGGCTATTTCAGTTTGACAGAAATCGACACCAGAGAGTATTTGGTACAATAAAAAGGACAAAAATGCATTAGAATCACTACTTTTGAATCACAAATCGTAGTGCTAACTTTAACTTTACACGTGTAAATGTCTTCTCACCACATCGTCAAAGACGACCAAGAACCCGCCTTAATTATTGCTAATGGTGCCGAATGTTCGCAAGAATTACTGGGCCAATTATTAGAATGGTCTCCTTATGTAGTTGTTTTAGATTCGGCCATAGAACGAGTTTTAGAATTAGGCATTAAAATTGATGTTTTGTTGGGCGATTTTGACAGGGGTTTTGATCCTGAATATTATCGAGAAAAACAATATCCATTAGAAATTGTTTATGCTCCCGATCAAAATAAAACCGATTTAGAAAAAGCCTTTGATTTCTTGGTTGAAAAAGGTCACAAAGCCGTTAACGTCATTTGGGCTACCGGCAAACGAGCTGACCACACCATTACAAACATCACTAATATTGTTCGGTTTAAAGAACAATTAAAGATTGTCATCATCGATGATCATTCCAAAATATTTTTATTGCCTCCTAAATTTGAAAAATGGTACACCAAAGACAGTATCATTTCGTTAATACCTGTGGGTGATGTTACAGGAATTCACTCTGAAAATTTGTTTTATCCACTAAAAAATGATACTTTAACATTAGGTTTCAGAACCGGAAGTAGTAACCATGTCGCTAAAGATGGAATGGTTATTGTTACCCATGAAAGTGGAAACTTATTATTAATGGAATGTTTCGATTAAATTATGAAAAAAATTATGTACGTCCTTGCAATTTTATTTGCATTACACACTTCGGCACAAGAAAATACACATCAAACTTTTAATCAGTCGATGGAAAAAGCAAAAACCGAAAATAAAAAAGTATTGCTTTATTTTTCGGGCTCTGATTGGTGTGCTCCTTGCGTCAAATTCAAGAAACAATATGTGCTAACAGAATCTTTTATCGCTTTTTCAAACGAAAATTTGGTAACGTATAATGCCGATTTCCCTAGACTGAAAAAAAATCAATTATCGAAAGAAATCACACAAGAAAACGAGGCCCTAGCTGAAAAGTATAACAATTCTGGAATTTTTCCACTTATATTACTTTTAGATACTGATGGAAAAGTAATCAAAAAATGGGACCATTTACCTACAGAAACCTTAGAAGAGTTTATGGCTAAATTGAAATCATAATGCTTTTAAAAAAAGTAGATAAATTGATGGGAAACCGCTTCGAATTTACCGTTATAGGTGAAAATGAAAGCTGGTGTGCCCAAAAAATTGATTTAGCTATTGATGAAATAAAACGAATTGAAAAACTGTTAACTACTTTTTCTACAGATAGTATTACGTATCAAATTAACGAAAATGCAGGGATTCAACCAGTATCAGTTACTGAAGAAGTTTTTTCCTTGCTGCAACGATGTCAAATGTTATCTAAAATTACACAAGGTGCTTTTGATATTAGTTATGGTGGGATTGATAAAAAATTCTGGAATTTCGATCTAAAAATGACAGCTCTCCCCGATCCCGAATTGGCAAAAAAATCTGTAGCCTTAATCAACTACAGAAATATTGTCTTAGACGAAGTCAATCGAACCGTATTTCTAAAAAAGAAAGGAATGCGAATTGGATTTGGTGGTATTGGAAAAGGGTATGCAGCCGAAATGGCCAAAAAAAAACTACAAGAAAATGGTGTTGAAAGCGGTATTGTAAACGCTTCAGGTGACTTATCGGCTTGGGGCTATCAAGAAAATGGAGAACCTTGGACTATTGGTATTGCAAACCCGAACCTACGTAACGATATTTTTTCTACCTTTAAAATTACAAATACAGCCGTAGCCACTTCGGGGAACTACGAAAAGTTTGTAATGATTAACAATAAAAAGTATTCCCACACCATTGATCCCAAAACCGGTTATCCTATTTCTGGAATTAAAAGTGTAACGATTATTGCCGAAAATGCTGAAATCGCAGATGCTTTAGCTACTCCCGTGACTGTTATGGGCATTGAAGTGGGCTTAGATTTCATCAATCAATTAAAACATATTGGTTGTATAATAATTGATGATGCTGACCGTAAATATTTCTCAAAAAACATAAATGTAACCTAACCTAAATTGCCATGAAAATACCAATCTTATGCTTACTTCTTCTTGGAGCCAGTTGTACGACTGTAAAAGAATATCAAAAATCTAAAATTAACGATTCAGAAATGGCTCTTAGCGCCAAAAGTTCTGAAAAATTCGAAAATACATTTGAACTCTATCGCGAGGCAAGTTCCGGAGCCAATGGTGGCAAAACCGGTGGTGGTTGTGGTTGTAACTAATATAAAGCTATCATGAAAAAAAGAATTATAACCGCCTCGTTATTAGCCTTTATATTTGGAAATAACACCAAAGCACAAGAAAATATCTCTCAAGATAGTTCGGCTTACAAAAAACACAAACTAAAAATTGAAGAAGTCAATTTCATATCAAGTTACTACACCCAAAACGGAAACAATTCAGCTGTAACAGGGGGGATTGGAACCGAAAAACTAACGGATATTGCAACTACTTTTGACATTAAAGTCTCGAAATACGATAAAAACAACAACAAGCATAATTTTGGTTTAGAAGTGGGTATCGACTCCTATTCTTCTGCTTCTTCCGATAAAATTGACCCAAGTACGGTAACTTCAGCATCTTATCAAGATGTACGAGTCTATCCTGCATTGAATTACAGTTTCCAAAATGAAGAAAAAAACTACATCGTCAGTGCCGGCTTATCAGGCTCAGCTGAATTTGATTACTTCTCTATTGGAGCTAATGCTGGTTTTGCCAAATCTTCCAAAGATAAAAATAGAGAATTCTCAGTTAAAGGAATGGCCTTTTTCGATACTTGGAAAGTCATTTTACCAGTCGAATTAAGGAATAACCCTTCCGATAATGAAGCCAAACATCTAGACAGTAAACCGAGAACTTCTTATAATTTAGGTTTTTCGCTCTCTCAAGTTATGACGAAAGAGTTTCAAATGGCCTTTTTATTGGATCTTGGCTACCAACAAGGATTATTGGCCACCAAATTTAACCGCGTCTATTTAAACGACTTAACAACTGTAAAGTCTGAAAAATTACCCAATACCAGAACAAAAATTCCAGTTGGGGTTCGGGCTAATTATTTCTTAGGTGATCATATTGTATTGAGAAGTTTCTACCGCTATTATTGGGATAATTGGGGAATTAATTCTCATACCATAAGTTTAGAACCTAGTTATAAAATTTCAGCTTTTTCATCGATTTCAGTTCCGTACCGATTTTATGTACAAACGGCAGCGAAATATTTCAAACCCTATCAACAGCACACGGCGTTAGATGAATTGTACACCAGTGATTATGATTTGTCAAAATTTAACAGCAATATGATTGGTTTAAGTTATAAAATGACGGATGCCGACAAAGGAATTTTTCATATCAAACGAATGAATAGTTTTGAACTACGCTATGGATATTACACCCGTGATAATGGTTTAAATTCACACATTTTGACTTTAGCCATGAAGTTTAAATAGCCATCTTTTGTGGTATAAAATGAAAAATCAGACTTTGATGGGTCTGATTTTTTTTATATATTACATTGCCAAGTTATCTAATTCATATGAAGAAAATTTTTGATTACCTCAATCTAGAAAGTGAACTTGATGATTTCGATATCATTCATGACAAAGTAGAAAAAGATATAATTTTTAAAGGAACTAATCTTTGGATTTTAGTTTTTGCCATTTTTGTAGCATCAATAGGATTAAACATGAACTCCACAGCGGTTATTATTGGTGCAATGCTGATTTCACCGCTAATGGGACCAATAATTGGGATGGGTTATAGTATCGCAACTTATGATTTTCCTTTGTTTAAAACCGCTCTTAAGAATTTTGGTTTTGCGGTAATCGCTAGTTTGATTGCCTCAACTTTATACTTTTCGATAAGTCCAGTTTCTACTGCGCATTCCGAATTATTAGCTAGAACTAGCCCGACAATCTATGATGTTTTAATTGCTTTTTTTGGAGGTTTAGCTGGTATCATTGCAATTAGCAGTAAACAAAAAGGGAATGTTTTACCGGGAGTTGCAATTGCAACCGCACTTATGCCTCCATTATGTACTGCAGGATTTGGATTGGCTACAAGCAATTTATATTTCTTTTTTGGCGCTTTTTACTTATTTACCATCAACACAGTTTTTATTGCCTTGTCTTCAACTTTAGTCTGCCAATTTTTAAAATTTCCTATTCGAGCGAAAATAAACGAAAAAAAGAAACGAAATATTAATCAAATTCTAACTTTAATAATTCTTATTACAATTATTCCAAGCATATACTTTGGTTATGGATTAGTACAAAATGAAAAATTTGCTGAAAATTCTAAAAAATTGATTGAAAGTATAAATATTTTTGAGGAAAACTATTTACTAAAAAGTAAAATTGACACCCAAAAAAAACAAATCTTTTTAAATATTGCCGGAAATAATATTGATGCAAAATATAAATACAAAATTTATTCGAAAGCAAACGAATTGGGCATTGATAAAAAGAATATTATATTTCAAAAAACAATACCTATTTCTTCAGAAAACGAATTATCTAAATCTGAAAACCAACAAAGTAAAATCAACAAATTACAAGCTTTTGTACAAATCAACCAACGAAAAAAAGACAGTTTAAATCATCTTGGTAATCAATTACTAAAAGAGATCAACGTTTTGTATCCTGAAATAGAAGAATGTGCATTTGCAACCACTAAAGCATTTTCGATAAACAATTCCGAAATTCCTTTAACATTGGTTTCTCTAACAAGTTCCCAAAAAATTAATCCCGAAGAAAATCAGCGAATTAAAAATTGGCTTCAAACAAGACTAAACACTAAAGACATTAAAATAATAATTGACGAAGAAATTAAATAAACATTCTATCTTTGTGAGTGTCCTTAAAATTTAGGTACTAAATGAAATTCCAAGTCGTATCCGATTATAAACCCATGGGGGACCAACCTCAAGCCATTGAAAAATTGGCTAAAGGAATCCTCAATGGTGAAAAATACCAAACTTTATTAGGAGTTACGGGCTCAGGAAAAACGTTTACGGTGGCCAATGTAGTGCAGGAAGTACAAAAACCAACTTTGGTTTTGGCGCACAACAAAACCTTGGCAGCTCAGTTGTATTCGGAGTTTAAGCAGTTTTTCCCTAATAATTCGGTGCAGTATTTTGTATCCTATTACGACTATTATCAGCCCGAAGCCTTTATCCCAGTCACAGGAACGTATATTGAAAAAGATTTATCGATTAATGAAGAATTAGAGAAATTACGTTTAAGCACTACTTCTGCCCTACTTTCTGGGCGACGAGACATCATTGTAGTTTCTTCTGTTTCCTGCTTATACGGTATTGGAAATCCGGTAGAATTTCAAAAAAATGTAGTTTCAATAGAAAAAAATCAAGTCATTGCTCGAACCAAATTATTACATCGTTTGGTGCAAAGTTTATACGCCAGAACGGAAGCCGAATTTACTCCGGGAACTTTCCGCATCAAAGGAGACACTTTAGAAGTTTTTCCAAGCTATGCCGATGAACCTTTTCGCATTCATTTCTTCGGAGATGATATTGAAGAAATTGAAGCATTTGATGCCAAATCTTCTCAAGTACTAGAGAAATACGACAAGCTGAATATTTATCCGGCTAATATGTTTGTGACGTCGCCCGATGTGTTACAAAATGCCATCTGGGCCATTCAACAAGATTTGGTCAAGCAAGTCGATTATTTCAAAGAAATAGGCAAACATTTAGAAGCAAAACGCTTGGAAGAACGGACCAATTTTGACTTGGAAATGATTCGCGAACTAGGCTATTGCTCTGGAATTGAAAATTACTCCAGATATTTAGATGGAAGGGAAGCTGGCACACGCCCTTTCTGTTTGTTGGATTATTTTCCTGATGATTATTTAATGGTTGTAGACGAAAGTCACGTAACCATTTCTCAAGTACACGCCATGTATGGTGGCGATAGAAGCCGAAAAGAAAACTTGGTAGAATATGGTTTCCGTTTACCCGCTGCTATGGACAACCGTCCGTTGAAGTTTGAAGAATTTGAAGCACTTCAAAATCAGGTGTTATATGTTTCTGCTACGCCCGCCGATTATGAATTGCAAAAATCAGAAGGAATATATGTCGAGCAAGTCATTCGCCCAACCGGTTTATTGGATCCCATCATAGAAGTCCGACCCAGTTTGAATCAAATTGACGATTTAATTGAAGAAATTCAACAACGATGCGAAGTCGATGAGCGTGTTTTGGTGACTACTTTAACCAAAAGAATGGCCGAAGAATTGACCAAATACCTGACTAAAGTTTCCATACGTTGTCGTTATATTCATTCGGATGTAGATACTTTGGAACGTGTAGAAATCATGCAGGATTTACGCAAAGGGTTGTTTGATGTTTTAATTGGCGTCAACTTACTGCGTGAAGGTTTAGATTTGCCTGAAGTGTCTTTAGTGGCCATTTTAGATGCCGACAAAGAAGGTTTTTTACGCAGTCATCGTTCACTTACTCAAACCGTAGGACGTGCGGCTCGAAACGTGAATGGAAAAGCCATAATGTATGCGGATAAAATCACGGCTTCGATGCAAAAAACCATCGATGAAACCAATTACCGACGAGAAAAGCAAATAAATTACAATACGGCTAACAATTTGGTTCCAAAAGCCTTGAACAAAAGTTTAGGGAACGCGTTGAATAAAAATTCGGTTTCTACACAATACTATGAAAACCAAGCCTTAAAAGCTGCCGAACCGGAAAGCGAATACTTATCGAAACCAGAGATAGAAAAGAAAATCCGTGACAAACGCAAAGCCATGGAAAAAGCAGCTAAGGAATTAGATTTTATGCAAGCGGCAAAATTACGGGATGAGATTAAAGCTTTGCAAGAAAAAAGCTAAGTAATTTTAAACCTAAATTGAAGTTAAAAATTTCTTCATAACAAAACAATTCCATAAAAAAGCAACGTTAATCGCAGAAACAGAAATTTCATAAAGTGGGTAAAATTGAATTTAAACGAAGTCCGCAATATAACTCAAATCACTAAATTACAAACCATTACCATCATACATTAGTTTCTTAGGTAAGAAACTATATTTACAAAATATATAATTGAAGTAATTGTTTTTAATCAAAAATGTATAGATTTACTTACAATACTTTATGTTATGAAAAAAACCATTTTACTACTATTATTTTTTGTTCACTGTCTTTCGTTTGCACAAAGTAAAAAAGAGCTAGATTCATTGAATAATATAATAAACTCTACTATTCCAGAAGACAAAAAATTTAGTGCATATAACAACCTTTTAGGGACTTATCTTTATAAAGACACCATTAAGTTTAATAATTTAATTAAAATTTTGATTAAAAAAGGTACCTCTGGAACTTGTCCAAAATGCGAATATGTTGCTTACTACTACAAAGGTCATTATTTTAATACGAAAATGGATATTAAAAACTCCGTTTTAAATTTTGAAAAATCAGCACAAAAAAGTATTGAAAATAACGACTTTAAATATTATCAAACTGCAAAAAGTTGGATTGTTCAAGTATATTTAAATGATGGAAAACTTATTGAAGCTGAAAAAAATTTAAATCAATCATTTCTTGAAGCAAAAAATAAGCAAGCTAAAGACGTCGATTATGATAAGATGTATTTTACTCAAGGAATATTAAATTATCGCAAAGGACATTTAAAAGCAGCAATTGATAGTTACATTGCTGCAGAAAAATATTTGATAAAATATTATCCTGATACAAAAAAATTAAGAAGTTCAATTATTAATAATAAAGCGCAAGTTTATAAAGAATTAAAAAATTACAAAAAAGCAAAAGAATATGTTAAACAAGCTTATGATTTAATTTCACAAACAACCGACACTCTTAATATTATGGTAATTACTTTGCATAAAGGAGTAATTGAAACCGATTCTAAAAACTTCAAATCAGCAATTCCATTTTTACATAAAAGTTATTCCTATTTTAAAAAGAATTTTCATCCAGAATATTTCGCATCAAGCGCTTTTTATCTTGGTATTGTTAATTATGAACAATCAAAATATGAAATTTCTAAAAAATATTTAATTGAGGCTAAAAAACTATACGAAGGAAATGACAACTCTGGTTTAGCTCAAATACTTTCTTACTTAGCATTAATTGATGCGTCATTGGGTAAAAATGAAGATGCCATAAAAGGAATAAACGAATCAAAAAAATTATTAAAAAATGACAAAGAATCCCCTGTTTATTTAGAACTACTTAATGCTGAAGAAAAAATTTATGATAAATTAGGCAGAATGGATTTGGCATTTAAATCTTTAAAAGCCAAAGATTCTTTTGAATTAATTTTAAGAAGTAAAACAAATTTGCAAAGTTTAAATGAAGTGGAAGCTAAGTACCAAACCGAAAAAAAAGAACAACAAATAAAACTGCTTTCAACTCAAAATGAATTAGCGCAAAAACAAAGATACGTCTATCTAAGTTTATTAGGTTTACTAACAATTATTGGAGGAAGTTTATTCTACGGCTACCGCAACAAAATAAAAACGGCTCAAAGACTAAATGAATTGAATGAACTAAAATCGAGATTCTTTGCTAATATTTCGCATGAATTCAGAACACCATTGACATTAATAAAAAGTCCGGTGCAAAGTTTACAATCAGAAATTAAAGATGAAAATCAGAAAAATAAACTGAATCTTATCGAATCCAATTCCTCTCGAATGCTTGAATTGGTTGATCAATTATTAGAACTTTCCAAAATTGACAGCGGTAACTTGAAATTGATTTTGAAAGACGGAAATATAAGCTCTTTTTTGAATTCAATCATAGAACCGTTCGAATTTCAAGCTAAAGAAAAATCGATTAACTTCACATCAAACATTCAAAAAACTACCGAGAACAAAGCTTTCGACAAAGATGTTATTGAAAAAATTGTAACAAATTTAGTTTCCAATGCATTTAAATACACTACACAAAATCAAGAAATTGTATTTGCTGCTTCGATTATAGGCTCAAATTTAAAACTTGTAATATCTAATACCGGAAGTGAGGTAAAGAAAGAAGATTTGCCTAAATTATTCGAACGTTTTTATCAAAAAAATGATGCCCAACAAGGCGTTGGAATTGGATTAGCCTTGGTAAAAGAATTGGTTGATTTGTATAAAGGAACTATAGAAACCAAACTTGAAAATAATGAATTAGCTTTTATTGTAAACTTACCGTTATCCGTTACCAATGAAAATGCCGTTGTGATTCCAACAAAACTCGAATCGGCAATTGTAGAAAACGAAAAATTATCTGAAAGTGAACTTCCTATTTTATTGATTGTTGATGATAATGCCGAAATACGAATGGTTTTGAAAGATATTTTCGAAAATGAGTATCAAATTTTGGAAGCGCAAGATGGAGAACAAGCCTTAAAAATAGCACAAAAAGAAATTCCGGATTGCATTATTAGTGATGTAATGATGCCAAAAATGGACGGTTTAGAATTTACAAAAGCTATAAAAAACAATGAAGTCACTTCTTTTATTCCAGTAATTTTACTTACCGCAAAAACATCGGACGAAGCACATTTAGAAGGTTTACAAAGTACAGCTGATGCTTTCTTGACAAAACCTTTCAACAACCAAATTGTAAAAGCAACGGTACTACAGCTCATTTCAGAACGTAAAAAACTTCACAAACGTTATAGTCAAGAGCTTGTTTTACGACCAGTAGACATTGTAATTAATTCAGTTGAAGAACAGTTTCTAGAAAAACTACAAAAAGTTTTAGATAAAGAATTATCAAATTCTAATTTCTCCTCAGAAGATTTTGCTTCGGCAGTTGGAATGAGTAGAATGCAATTACATCGAAAACTAAAATCCCTTTTAGGTGTTTCTGCTACTGAATTCATAAGAAATGAAAGGCTGAAAACGGCAACAGAATTACTTAAAACAGGAAATGGAAATATTTCTGATGTAGCTTATGCAGTTGGTTTCAACGATGTTTCTTATTTTTCTAAATGCTTTAAAGAAATGTATGATTGTACGCCGACTGAATTTGTAGAATCATCGAAATCCAAAAACAAATAAAATAGTACTCTGGTTTATCGAAAAAACAATAATTTTTAGTTTCAAATCAAATTATAATTCCAAACATAATGTACTAATTCAGCAGAGGTTTTCGTATTGGTTTTTTGTCTTAAATTTCTTTTGTGATTTTCTACGGTATGATACGATAAAAACAATTTTTCAGCGATTTGGGGACTATTTAATCCTTTTGCCATTAATTTTAATATTTCTTGCTCTCTTTTTGTGATGTTTGGCAAATCAACATTAATCAATTTCATTTCATCTTTTGCAATGTTAAAATAGATGTTTTGATTGGCAACTTTATCGGTTAGTGTCATCAAAACAGGTTTTTCATTAAAACTCAAATGCGATAAATCAGTAATCATTATTATTCCACATGTGGTTCTATCAATGTTATTAATATATAAGCCAGGCATTTGAATAAGTACCCAACGATATTCATTTGATGCATTTAGCATTCTAGCATAAATATTTACACGAACATTTGCTTGTCGTTCTTCGGGTAATTCTTCTATTTTTTGGACGGCAAGATTTAGTGCCGACAACACATAAAAACCATCATCTTGGTGTAGGTTTTCGACTAAAAAAAGTGCTGTGCCATTCGTCCATCTTTCATGACTGAATGGGGTAAGTTCTCCTATGTTTTGACTAGCTGCCACAATTTTCATCTCGTGGTTATTTCCAATAAACCAAAAATAAGGCCCAACAGCATAAGTTGCTGCGACATCTATTTGTTTCTTAAAAAACTCTTCATAATTGCTAATATTTAAAGGATTTTCATTTTTAGCAATTTCATTAAAATCTTCCACTGATAACGGATTCAATATATTCATTTTAAAATTTTTAAGAAGTTCTGTTTAAGAATGTTTGCTAAATATAGCAAAAATGACAGATATCTACTATTTCATTATGCTTATTAAGTCATCAATTTTACAAAGTAATAGATACAAAATCATGATTATTATAAATTTTATTGACAAAACTAGCTATTTCGTTTTTTGATCAAATTTTAAAATCTGCAAAATTTCATTCAAGAAACCCTTAATTTCATTGACTTGTAACACTGTGTTACAATAATCATAAGAGTTGTTACAATAGTTTTGATGATTGTTTTTTGTTATCTGCAACTTTGCTTTATCAAACTATGAAAACAAATTATATGAAAACAAATTTTAAAAAAATCAGTACACTTTTAGCAGTAGTATTCGCAATGAGTACATACGAAACCAATGCACAAACAGAAAAAGGGGTTTATGTTAGCATTAACACAGGATACAACAAAGGTACAGCCAGCGCTAATCTTCTTCATGCCATGTATCTTGGTTCCGTAAACACCACAGAAACCAGTCCAACAACTAGTCAATCCAAGGTCGTGAGTCTTACTATTGGTGATGGTATCAACTTTGGAGCCAATTTCGGTTACATGTTCAATAAAAACTTAGGACTTGAGTTGGGTGCAAATTATTTATTAGGAAGTACTACAAATGGTAGTTGGACAAGTTATACGGGGAATAATTCTACTAGTGAAACATCTGCTAAGATGCTACAAATTAAACCGACAATTGTTTTTAGAGCTGGTTATGACAAAATAAACCCGTATGCCAAAATAGGAATGGTTATCGGTACTGGAAAAATAACCAACAATCAAAACAGAACTACGGGTGTTGATGTTTACAACGAAACTCTAGAACTAAGCGGAGGAACGCCTATTGGATTTAATGGAAATCTTGGAGTATTATACAAACTAAACAATAAAATTTCCTTATTCGGAGAATTGAATTTAACAAGTCTTGAATATGCTCCAAAGAAAGGAAGTACAACTGTTTCTACAAAAAATGGTATTGACCAATTGCCTTTAATGACTGTAAGAGAAAAAGAAGGCGTGTTTGTAGACTCAGTAACAGAAACAGGCTTACCTGATAATCCAAACGAACCAAATAAAGTGATTAAAATACCATTTTCACTTGATAGTTTCGGATTAAACATCGGATTGCAATACCAATTCTAATTCACAAAACCGAAAAAAAATATCAAAAATAATAATCATGAAAAATTTTAAATCAATTGCAAAAACAGGACTATTGGCACTAACAATGTGTTCATTCGTAATAATATCTTCTTGTACTGAAGAGAACTTCCCAGTCCTTATTGGTGGTGTACCGGTAGATCCTACATCGGTAACAGATATTGATGGAAACGTATACCCTGTGGCAAAAATATGTGGCAAATTTTGGATGACTGAAAATTTAAGAACAACTAAATACAACGATGGAACTGTTATTCCTACAGGATTAAGTAATACAGCATGGGGAGCGTCAACAACTGGAGCTTGTGCCTTTTATGACGATTTAGCATCCAATAATACTACCTATGGTAAACTATACAACTGGTTTGCTGCCAATAATACCAAACTTGCACCAACTGGTTGGCATGTTGCTACCAAAGCAGAATGGACCGCTTTAATCGAATGTCAAGGTGGTTCTAGTGTTGCAGGAGGAAAAATGAAATCAACATCATCATTATGGAATACACCAAATACCGGAGCCAACAATAGTAGTGGTTTTAGTGCTTTACCAGGTGGTTGGAAAGCAGGTGGTGGTAGCTATGCTTTACTGGGTGATGCCACTTATTTTTGGAGTTCTAGCGAAAGAAATACTACACAAGGAGAATATGTT
>JAGORP010000052.1 GCA_018062725.1 Flavobacterium sp. | reverse complement strand
GTTTTGGATAAAAAATATGTGAATCACATGTCGCGATTTAGACCTTTCAACATATCGGAACCAGGGCTAAATGTTTCGATAAGTGCCAAGTTTAATTTCTAAAAGGAACCGATAAAACAAAACCCCAATTTCAGTTGAAGTTGGGGTTTTTTGTTATTTGGATTTTTGTTTTTTAAGGCTGAATGTCTATCGTTTTTGAAATGACTTGCCCTGTACTGTTTATGCCGTCTAAAACTAAAATAATTGAACCGTTGTTAATTCTTGGAAGTGAAATTTCAAACTCTCCATTTTGATTAGTGACTGTTTTAACATTCCAGAAAATATTTCCGAAATTAAGAAAACTTTCGTCATTAAAGTTAATATTTAAATTGTTCTTGAAAGGCAGAGAAGGGGTAAAACCGTCTTTACAAATGTAGCTTTTGGCGGTAATATTGGCGTGTTTTTTTCCGGTATATGTTTTTTTAGTGAAAATACTAATAATTCCATTCGCGCCAGCACTTCCGGCGCCATAACCTCTTTTGTTAATGTAAATTTCATCAATGTCAGACATTCTGTAGTTGTTCAAAAAATTAACATCCATTAGAGGAGCATTGTCAATCATTACGACCACTTCAGATTTATTCATTCCCATTCGATAGTATAGTTGGGATTGCAAATCGTACGTTCTGATCTCATACCCTTTTGATCTTAAAAAACTAATTAAGTCCATATAGTTTTTTGCAATTTCATCCGTAATTTTATAACCATCTGCAAAAGAATTCGCATAGGCGGAATTGTTTCTATTGGTTAATTTTTGTTTTTTGATCGTTTTTTCAATTTGTACTGAGTCCAGCCAATGCGCATTTCTGTCTGGTTTAGGAAATTTTAAATTCTTAATAATTTCTTTGTCGGTGCTTTCTTCAAGACAGCTTTGTTTAGCTTTGAAGGGTTTATATAACTGGTTTTTGGCTTTTACTAAATTAAAGGCTGTAGTAAAATTTTTCACCACGTCTTTTTTATTAACTAGTGTTAAAAAAATAGCAGTCGAGTCTCTAACAATAAGGTTATCAAATTTAAACTCATTCTTTTCATTGATGGTTGTGATCAAGTTGACGCCAGATGAAAGACAAGTAAGATTTATTTTGTAATCTTTATTGATGATTTCTGAATTTACTCTTCCAATAATGGATAAGCCATTTTCAAATTTAAATTTTTCGGTTGGGATATTAATGTTGTGTAAGAAATTGTATTTGTATTTTTTAGTATATAGTGCAACATCTAATTCAAAGTGTTTTAGGCGATTGTAATTGTTGAAATAATAGTGACTGTTGTCGATTTCAGTAGTTAAATGATTGTTGAGTAAAAGACTTGAATACGTGTTGTATCTGTTTGGTTTTGTGAGTGTTTTCGAAGGCATAATGCTGTAACTTAACTCGCCAAGATTAAAATTACTTTTAAATTTATATTTGATAGAATCGTTTGTAACCGTTTTATTGGTTATCACGATGTTGTCGCTTACGTTGGTATTGTGATTGAAATACAATCTTTCTGCCATGATTTCTTTTTTTTCATTGAAAAGAATGAAATTTATGATGCCTTGATTGAGGTCTTTTTTAGAAAATGCTAGTTTTTTTGTCAATGTATTGGTGTCAAAATCAACCTTTACTAAATTTAAATTGTCAAGATGTTGAATACCTAACCAAATAGTTTTTCCATTCGAAAGGGTAGTTTTGTTGGTTTTAAGATCAACAAACAATGTTTCAGAATTAAAATTATCGTTGATGCTTATAATGTAGCCGTAAGCTTTCGGTTTTTCAATAACTTTTTCTAGAGCGTTATTTTGTTTCAGCTTAATCTTGTAATTCGAATTTTTAGTTTCAAGTAATTTAAATTTCCCATAACCTTGTTCGTTAGTAGAAAATGTAGTGACAATTTCATTTTTGTCGTTTAAAACGTCAATGTCTTGTATAGTATTACCTATGCCGTTGCAATCTTTTATTTCGGCAACTATAGTATTGTCAGTGTTTTCTAATAAAACTCCTGATTCTGGATAATAATTAATGCTGATTTTATTTGGGTTGAATTTTGGATGTAAATCAATGTTATAATTTGATGGGTTGATGATTGCAATTTCGTAGGTAACCGATTCGTCTTCCGAAAAATTATTCATATAATTGCTAAAAAATCTGAAATAATAGTTTCCAGATTCGGTAATTAGTTCTGTGTTGTAATACCCATGAAAAGTACTATTTTCAGAATAAAGTAATTTGGAATCTATTCTTTCACCTTTGGAATTAAGCAATTCCATGATAATATTGGCCGATTTTATGTTGGGTAAACCGGTTATTTTGTCAATCACATAGCCTTTTAGCCAAATGGTTTCTCCAGTGGTATATACTGTTTTGTTAAATTGTGTGTGAATGTTTTCTCTTTCAAGTTTGAAGTAGTTTGTGTTGTTTTCAATAATTAATTTTTCATCGAAAACTTCTTGTGAGTAAGTGCTCACAAAAGTTAATAAGAATACAAGGCGTATAAAGTATTTGTTCATTTTTTAATTTTTTTGCAAAGATAAAAAAAACCGATAAGAAATTTCTTATCGGTTTTGCATTTGTGTATTTACTATAGGATTTATATTACATCATTCCTGGCATACCACCGCCCATTGGCATTCCGCCTCCAGCATTTTCTTCTTTAATTTCAATTAAAGCACATTCGGTTGTCAAAATCATTCCAGAAACAGATGCAGCATTTTCTAAGGCTACACGAGTTACTTTTTTAGGGTCAATAATTCCAGCTTCAAGCATGTCAACATACTCATCGGTCTTAGCATTGTACCCAAAGTTATCTTTACCCTCCGAAACTTTTGCTACCACTACTGATCCTTCTAAACCTGCGTTTTCTACAATCGTTCTTAATGGAGCTTCTACGGCACGGGCTACAATTTGAATTCCCGTAGCTTCATCGGCATTGTCTGCTTTAATAGATGCTAAAACTGATTTTGCACGTAATAAGGCAACACCACCACCAGCTACAATACCTTCTTCCACCGCAGCACGAGTAGCGTGTAAGGCATCGTCAACACGGTCTTTTTTCTCTTTCATTTCTACTTCAGAAGCAGCTCCAACATATAGTACGGCCACACCTCCAGCTAATTTAGCCAAACGTTCTTGTAATTTTTCTCTATCATAGTCAGAAGTTGTTGCTTCCATTTGGGCTTTGATTTGGTTTACACGATTTTTAATCAAATCGGCTTCACCGGCTCCATTTACAATAATGGTATTGTCTTTGTCAATTGAAACTTTTTCAGCAGTTCCTAACATTTCCAAAGTAGCGTTTTCTAAATTGTATCCGCTTTCTTCCGAAATAACAGTTCCGCCAGTTAAGATCGCAATGTCTTCCAACATGGCTTTTCTTCTGTCTCCAAAACCAGGTGCTTTTACCGCAGCGATTTTTAAGGCACCACGTAATTTGTTTACTACTAAAGTAGATAAGGCTTCCCCGTCTACATCTTCCGCAATAATTAACAAGGGTTTTGTAGATTGTGCTACTGGTTCTAAAATTGGGAGTAATTCTTTTAAAGAAGACACTTTTTTATCATATAATAAAATGTAAGGTCTTTCTAATTCGACTTCCATTTTTTCTGTGTTGGTTACAAAATACGGAGATAAATATCCTCTGTCAAATTGCATACCCTCTACTACGTCAACGTAAGTGTCGGTTCCTTTTGCTTCTTCTACAGTAATAACACCTTCTTTTCCTACTTTTCCGAAAGCCATCGCGATAAGTTCGCCAATTACCTCGTCGTTATTAGCCGAAATAGAAGCTACTTGTTTGATTTTTTCAGTAGAAGAACCTACTTCTTTAGCTTGTTTTCCAAGGTCGGCAACAATCGCTTCTACGGCTTTGTCAATACCTCGTTTTAAATCCATTGGGTTCGCTCCAGCAGCTACATTTTTTAAGCCTTCTTTTACGATAGCTTGTGCCAGCACAGTTGCTGTTGTTGTTCCGTCACCCGCTAAATCATTAGTTTTAGAAGCAACTTCTTTTACCATTTGAGCACCCATGTTTTCAAGGGTGTCTTTTAATTCGATTTCTTTAGCAACAGAAACACCATCTTTGGTTACTGTTGGTCCTCCAAAGGATTTCGAAATGATAACATTACGGCCTTTAGGTCCTAAGGTTACTTTTACTGCGTTTGCTAATGCGTCTACACCACGTTTTAATCCGTCACGTGCTTCAATATCAAATTTTATATCTTTTGCCATTTTTTTGTCATTGTGAGGAACGAAACAATCTGTTTCTTAGTTCCTCTAGGTTATATTTTTAATTATAGGCTTTGATTTTGCTCAGCCTCACATTAAAGTTTAATTTTTATACAATTAGATAATCGCCAAGATGTCTTCTTCACGCATGATTAAATAATCTTTGTTTTCAAATTTTAAATCGGTTCCAGCATATTTTCCATAAAGAACCGTATCGCCAATTTTTACAGTCATGGGTTGGTCTTTTTTCCCATTCCCAACAGCAACTACAGTTCCTTTTTGTGGTTTTTCTTTCGCCGTATCAGGAATTATAATTCCAGAAGCCGTTTGTGTCTCGGCAGCAGCTGGTTCAATGATAACACGATCTGATAGTGGTTGAATGTTTAATGCCATTTTATTTTGTTTTTAATTGAATTTTATTGATTACTAATTTGTCAGAAATTGTGCCAAGTGGGAAAATCTGTCAAATTTACCAAATAAAAATGCCAGCACTGACAGGCTGGCATTTTTGCGTTTTCGTTTATGTCGAAAATTATTTTTTTGCTTCTTCTGTAGCAGGTGTTTCCGTTGCTGCTGGAGTAGCTGTTTTGCTATCTGTTCCAGGAGTTGTTGCTGGAGCGGCAGGTATTGCAGATGGAGTTGATTCTTCCATTACTTTAGAACCTGTGTCACTAGCGCCACCATTAAAACTTAAGCTTGACATTAATATTAATGTGATTAAAGCTCCGGCCAAATACCAAGTACTTTTGTCTAAGAAATCGGTTGTTTTTTGAACACCACCCATTTGTGACGAACTTCCGAAAGTTGAAGATAAACCTCCACCTTTAGGATTTTGAACCATAATAACTACGATTAATAGAAAACAAACTATCGTGATTAATACTAAGAAAATTGTAAATGTGCTCATTGTTATTTATTGTTATTTTGTTGTAATTCTTTTATGTCTAAAATTCGGTTTGCAAATAAACTACTTTTTTCTGGATATTTCAAAATTAATATTTCATAAGCTTGAATTGCTTTGCTGAATTTTTTTTGCTCTAAATATATTTTCGCCAAAGTCTCTGTCATCAAATACGAAGTATCTTCCTTTTTTTGTGTATATATAGGAGTTGGAGCATCTTCTTTTGGAGGTGTGATTTTCGGATTGGCTTCTATGAATTTATCAATTAATTCATATTTTGTTGCTAGTGAATTTTCTGTTTTTGTTTCGGTTTCTTCTCTTTCAATGGGTTGTAGTTTTGATAACTGAAGCCATTCTTGAAAGGAGTGTGTTTCGGAAGGCTGAAAATCCAATGGTTTGCCAAGTTCTAATTTCTCTTCTAAAACAACTGTCTGGTTTTCGGGTAGATTATTAGAAATGGTTTCGGTTTCCTGAGTAGCTTCTTTGATGGAAGAAATAATCGATTTTTCTAATGTGTTTTCAGGTTTTATTTCTTCTAATGTTTGGGTTTTATCAGCAGTCATGATTTCTTTTTCTACAAGAAAACTGTCCACTACTGAAATATCAAAAATTTGATCTTCTTTTTCTTGAAAAAAAGTCTTTTGTATCCCTGTGAAATGTTCGGAAGTAATAAAATCGAAAAGTATACTTCGGTCAGTAGTATAACTAGCGGTAGTTTTTAATGCCGAATTGTATTTAAAACTATCTTGGTTGTAAAGACCTTTTAAATATAAACTTCTAGCGCTTTGAAAATACGGATATTCCTGTAGTATTTTATCTAAATCGCTAATTTGATTATTGTTAATCGCGTCTGGCTTATTCAGTAAATACGTAAATTCGTTCAAATTCATAGTCGTTACCATTTGGCTAAAGTTGCGTTAAACATATCTTGTGTGATACGCTCAAAAATGTCGTCTAAGGCCGTTCTAAGCTGTGCGCCTACCAATTGTTGTTCGCCTGAGTAATCATGATAGAATGAAAAACGTTTTTCAAAATTCTCTTCCGGTTTCTTTTTATTTGAAAAACGAAGATTTATCGTAATATTCAATCGGTTTTGAGCTGCAGTTAATTCGGCTGTAGCTGTCATTGGTGATATGCGATAATCTACAATTTCTCCTTCGTACATCAAATCACCATCGGTAGAAGTTAGATTTAAGTTTGTTTGATTTTGGATTAAATCTTGTAGTTTCAAGGTAAATTCTCGGTCAATTCCAGGTTCAATTAATTCGGAAACATTTTGAAAGGTATTAACTTGAAAGGTGTTAGCGTCTATTTTTCCGGTACCCGTAAAGTTGTAAACGCCACAACCGTTCAGTAGAAAAAAGAAAGGGGCTAATAATATGTAGTGTATTTTTTTCATTTTTAAGTGTTCCAAAGATAGGGATTGGAATATTACAAATCAAATTGTTTAATTTTTCGGTATAAAGTTCTTTCGGAAATGCCTAATTCATCTGCAGCCGCTTTTCGTTTTCCTTTGTTGCGTTCTAATGCTTTTTTTATCAGTTCAATTTCTTTTTGGTCCAAACGTAAAGAATCTTCTTCTTCAATGGTGTCGGCAAAAATGTACTCTTCTTCGTCGTCAAAATCATCTTCTATATCGTTGGCGATGACAGCAGATCTTGGAGCTTCTTCAAAAGGAATTTCACTTTCGTCTTTGTTTCCATATACTTTCTGAATCAAAGTCGGATTGATGTCTTGCACTTTTGCGCCGTTTTTCATCAATTCTAACGTCAATTTTTTCAAATCATTCAAGTCACTTTTCATATCAAAAAGTACTTTGTATAAAATGTCTCTTTCGGTTGAAAAGTCATTTTCTGATTTTTTCCCAATTACCGAAGGTAAATTACTTCCTTCAGCAGGTAAATAAGACATTAAAGTTTGTAACGAAATATCGCGATTGGTTTCTAAAACCGAAATTTGTTCGGCAGCATTTCGCAACTGACGGATATTTCCACTCCAACGGTATTTTATCAAATAATTTACAGCTTGCTCCTCTAATTTGATAGGAGGCATTTTGTACTTGTGGGCAAAATCGGATGCAAATTTTCGAAATAGAATATGAATGTCTTCTTTTCGTTCGCGCAACGGCGGCAACATAATATCTACTGTGCTTAAACGATAAAATAAATCTTCACGAAATTTGCCTTTTTCGATGGCATCGGACATATTTACATTGGTTGCCGCAACAATTCTAACATTGGTTTTTTGAACTTGTGAGGAACCAACTTTTATAAATTCTCCGTTTTCTAAAACACGTAACAAACGTACTTGTGTGGTTAAGGGTAATTCGCCCACTTCATCAAGGAAAATAGTACCACCATCGGCTACTTCAAAATAGCCTTCGCGAGTCGAAGTAGCACCTGTAAAGGAACCTTTTTCGTGTCCAAATAATTCACTATCAATGGTTCCTTCTGGAATAGCTCCACAGTTTACTGCAATGTATTTGCCGTGTTTTCGGTGGGATAGCGAGTGAATGATTTTTGGAATGCTTTCTTTTCCAACACCACTTTCCCCGGTCACCAATACTGAAATATCGGTCGGGGCCACCTGAATGGCTTTTTCTATGGCACGGTTCAATTTTGGGTCGTTCCCAATAATCTCAAATCGTTGTTTTATGCTTTGAATTGATTCCATAGTCATTGCGAGCTTGTGAAGCAATCTTTCTAAATTAAAGTAACTTCTTTTTACTGATTTTTATCCGTTATCAATTGTTAATTCATTTCAGAGTATCCGATAGCTTCTCCAATTAAAGTAGCTGTTGTGCAATCGGTTACTTTTACCAAGACAAAATCACCAGGTTTATAGTTTTCTTTTGGAAAAACAGTAACTACATTTTCAGAATTTCTTCCCGACCAATGAGCGTTAGATTTTTTCGATTCTTTTTCGATTAAAACTTCTACTGTTTGATTTAGAAAACGAGCGGTACGCTTGGCGCTAATTTCTTGTTGTAAATCGACTACTTCTTGTAATCGACGCATTTTAACTGGCTCAGGTACATCGTCTTCCATTTTACGGGCCGCCAGTGTTCCTGGTCGTTCCGAATACGCAAACATATAACCGAAGTCATAGGCTACATATTCCATTAAACTTAAAGTATCTTGATGATCTTCTTCTGTTTCAGTTGGGAAACCAGTAATCATATCTTGTGAAATCGAGCAACCCGGAATAATGCGTTTGATTTTATCCACCAATTCCATATATTCTTCACGAGTGTGTTGGCGATTCATTTCTTTTAATATTCTAGTACTTCCAGATTGAACCGGTAAGTGAATGTAATTACAAACGTTGTTGTATTTGGCAATCACGTGTAATACTTCTTCGTGCATGTCCTGAGGATTCGAAGTCGAAAATCTGAAACGCATTTTTGGAAATTGTTGCGCACACATTTCTAACAATTGTGCAAAATCGACAGCGGTGGCTTTTTGCATTTCGGTAGCTTTGTCGTAGTCTTTTTTTAAACCACCACCGTACCAAAGGTAGCTGTCTACGTTTTGACCTAACAAACAAATTTCTTTAAAGCCTCTGTTCCATAAATCTTGAATTTCTTCTATAATAGATTGTGGTTCACGGCTACGTTCACGACCACGTGTAAAAGGGACGACACAAAAAGTACACATGTTGTCACAACCACGAGTAATGGATACAAAAGCGTTAATTCCGTTCGAATTTAAACGAACCGGTGCAATATCGCCGTAGGTCTCATCTTTCGATAAAATTACATTGATGGCATCACGTCCTTCTTCTACTTCTTTTAAAAGATTGGGTAAATCCTTATAAGCATCTGGACCAACAACCAAATCAATTATTTTTTCTTCTTCTAAAAATTGACTTTTTAAACGTTCGGCCATACACCCTAAAACCCCTACTTTCATGCCTGGATTAATACTTCGCTTTACGGCATTGTATTTTTCCAATCGTTTGCGGACAGTCATTTCTGCTTTGTCACGAATTGAACAAGTGTTGACCAATACTAAGTCGGCTTCTTCTAAGTTTTGAGTGGTGTTATAACCTTGTTCCGTTAAAATAGAAGCTACGATTTCACTATCTGAAAAATTCATAGCGCATCCGTAACTTTCAATAAAAAGTTTTTTTGTATTTCCTTCTTTTTCTTGTAAAACTAGGCTTGTACCTTGTTTTTTTTCATCTATTTCCTTTTCCATGTTTTGCCTTTGCGTCTAAAAATGCCTGCAAATATAATACTAAAAATGTTTTTATGACAAGATGTCAGATTAGTTTAACAAATTATTTTTTTTGAGTATACATATTAAGGTGTAAATCGATAAAATGAGCCCGTTCAACTTAAAAAAGAAAACAAAAATTCAATATTTAAAAAAAAAATCTACTTTTGCCGAACAAACAAAAATATAAATGGCAAAGAATTTAGTCATCGTTGAGTCACCTGCAAAGGCAAAAACAATCGAGAAATTTTTAGGAAAAGATTATCAAGTAGAATCTAGTTATGGGCATATTGCCGATTTACCTTCCAAGGAAATAGGGGTAGATGTAGCCAATAACTTCAAACCTAAATATGAAGTTTCTGCAGATAAAAAAGCCTTGGTGAAAAAACTTAAAGATTTGTCTAAATCGGCCGAAATGGTTTGGTTGGCTTCCGATGAGGATCGTGAGGGAGAAGCAATTTCTTGGCACCTAGCGGAAGAGTTAAAACTAGATCCAAATAAAACAAAACGTATTGTTTTTCATGAAATTACCAAGACGGCCATTCAAAAAGCAATCGAGAATCCACGCGGAATTAATTATAATTTAGTTAATGCACAACAAGCACGTCGTGTCTTAGACCGTTTAGTAGGTTATGAATTATCTCCAGTACTTTGGAAAAAAGTAAAAGGTGGTTTGTCGGCTGGTCGTGTGCAATCGGTATCCGTGCGTTTGATTGTAGAGCGTGAACGTGAAATTCAAAATTTTAAAGCGGAAGCTTCTTACAGTATTACTGCTGAATTCGTGAATGAAGCAGGAAAATCATTCAAAGCGAAATTGCCTAAAAATTTTGCGACTAAAACAGAAGCTGAAAATTTCTTAAAACAAAATATTGGTTCTAGTTACAAAGTTGGAGATTTAGAAACTAAACCCACCAAAAAATCACCTGCGGCACCTTTTACAACATCAACTTTGCAACAGGAAGCAGCTCGTAAATTGTACTTGCCGGTAGGAATTACCATGCAAATTGCACAGCGTTTGTATGAAGCGGGACTTATTACTTACATGAGAACTGATAGTGTGAATCTTTCGCAAGAAGCTATGGCGGCGGCACAAGCTGAAATTACTAGTTATTACGGTGCTGAATTTAGTAAGCCCCGAAATTTTAATACCAAATCGAAAGGAGCACAAGAAGCACACGAAGCGATTCGTCCTACAGACATGTCGCGTCATACGGTAGATATCGACAGAGATCAAGCGCGTTTGTATGATTTGATTTGGAAAAGAACGTTGGCTTCTCAAATGAGTGATGCGCAATTGGAGCGTACTAATGTGAAAATTGAAGCCAATAACCATAAAGAAACGTTTACTGCAACGGGGGAAGTAATCAAATTCGAAGGTTTTCTAAAAGTGTATTTAGAAGGACACGATGACGAAGATGAACAAGAAGAAGGAATGTTGCCAGCTTTAAAGGTGAATGAAAATTTAAAAAACAATTATATTACCGCAACCGAACGTTTTTCGAGAGCTGCTGCACGATATACTGAAGCTTCTTTAGTGAAGAAGTTGGAAGAATTGGGAATCGGACGTCCATCAACTTATGCGCCAACGATTTCTACAATTATCAACAGAAATTATGTAGAAAAAGGAAACTTCGAAGGGCAAGAAAGAAAATACAATCAAATTGTTTTAAAGAATGCCGAAGTTACATCACAAATATTAAGTGAAAATGTAGGTTCCGATAAAGGAAAATTAGTGCCGACGGATATCGGAATTATCGTAAATGATTTCTTGGTTAAAAACTTTGAAACGATTTTAGATTATAATTTTACGGCAAAAGTAGAGCAAGATTTTGATGAAATTGCCGAAGGAAACATCGAATGGGCAAAAATGATGAATGATTTTTACAGTCATTTTCATCCGAATGTGCAAGATGTTGAAAAAAATGCCGACCGTGAAAGCGGAGAACGTATTCTGGGTGTTGATCCAAAATCAGGCAAACAAGTATCAGTTCGTTTAGGAAAATTCGGACCTATGGTACAAATTGGAGAAGCTGATGATGAAAACAAACAATTTGCAAGTCTTCGCGCCGAACAAAATATCAGTACTATTGTTTTAGAAGAAGCATTAAATTTATTCTTATTGCCTAAAAATTTAGGAACATATAAAGGAGAAGAAGTAGAAGTGAGTAATGGTCGTTTTGGACCGTATGTGCGTTTCGGAAAAACTTTTATTTCGTTGCCAAAAGGAGAAGAACCTTTGGATGTGACTTTGGAAAGAGCACAAGAGTTAATTGAGGAGAAAAATCAAGCGGATGCGCCGATTGGTCAGTACAAAAGTTTGGACATCCAAAAAGGGGTAGGGCGTTTCGGACCATTTATTAAATGGAATGGGATTTTCATTAACGTGAGTAAGAAATATAATTTTGATAATTTGTCACAATCGGATTTGGTAGAATTGATTGAAGATAAAATTCAAAAAGATATTGATAAAGTGGTACATCATTGGGAAGAAGAAGGAATCAAAGTGGAAAAAGCACGTTGGGGCCGTTCTGTAATTACTAAAGGTAAAATCAAAATCGAATTGAGTAAAGATATTGATGCTTCGAAATTGACTTTAGATAAAGTGAAAGAAATGATTGAAGCCAAAACGCCAGCTAAGAAAACGGCAACTAAAAAGCCTGCTGCAAAGAAGGCGGTTACTAAAAAAACACCAGCAAAAAAGAAATAAGACATGGTTTTTGATTTTTTTCAACCTGTTTCTAAAGAAGTAATTTCTTATGTTCAAAGTTTGTCTTCGCAAGCCTTGGGTCAAAAAACGGTGTTTCATACGGAGACCGATTTTCCAAAACTTGAATCGGCAAAGATTGCTATTATTGGGGTTTTAGAAAATAGAGGTAGCGGAAAGAACAATGATTCGATAGATTTGAGTTTTATTCGTAAAGAATTTTATTCGTTATTTCCTGGAAATTGGAATGCGCAAATTGTTGATTTAGGAGATGTAGTCGCTGGAAATGATATGGGAGATACGTTTTATGTTTTGAAAAATGCCGTGGCGCATTTAGTAAAAAATAGCGTTATTCCCATTGTGATTGGCGGATCGCAAGACTTAACCTACGCAATGTATCGTGCCTACGATCAATTAGAACAAATGGTGAATTTGGTTTCGGTAGATAGTAAGTTTGATTTTGCTAAAGAAAACAGCTTGCCATCTGATTCCTATTTGACCAAGATGATTGTTGAAGAACCTAATAATTTGTTTAATTATTGCAATATCGGGTACCAAACTTATTTTAATGCACAGGAAGAAATAGATTTGATAGAGAAATTGTATTTCGATGCCTACCGTTTGGGAGAAGTTTGTAATAATCCTGCTATTACGGAGCCGGTTTTGAGAGATGCTGATTTGGTTTCGATAGATTTATTGTCGGTAAAGTCGTCAGATTCGGGAAATTTTACTAAATTTACGCCTAATGGTTTTAATGGGAAAGAGATTTGTGCGCTTGCCCGTTACGCCGGAATAAGTGATAAAGTGACAAGTTTCGGTGTTTTTAATACTTATTTTACTTCAAGTGAAAATGTATTGATTGCTCAAATATTATGGTATTTTATAGAAGGGTACCATTTTAGGTCTAATGAATATCCCTTCGGTACCAAAGAAGAATACATAAAATATATCGTTACATTAGAAGATGAATTAATTTTTTATAAAAGTAACAAAACGGAGCGTTGGTGGATTGAAATACCCTTTTTGTCCAGTTCGAACAATAAATTAAACAAAACAACGTTATTGCCTTGCACAAATGACGATTATTTAGAGGCCTGTAAAGGGATAATCCCTGAAAGGTGGTGGAAAGCACAACGAAAAAATATATTATAGAGTAACAAATTGTAATTTTAAAATAGGGTAAAACAAGCTGATTAAATTTTTTTTTAAGGTTTTTTTAGCAAAAAAATTGTTTTTTAGAAAATAAATAAATAGGTTTACGCCCTTAAAACTATATGAATACATACATAACCCAAATTTATATGAAGAAGTTCATTTTATTAGCAGTGCTGGTTTCGTTTTTATACAGCTGTGGAGGATCAAGTGACAAAGGGCAACTTGTAGGTGTGAAAGGTAAAGCTTGGCACCCAGAGAAACCTTATGGTATGACGTTAGTCCCAGGTGGGGCGTTTATCATGGGTAAATCAGATGATGATTTAGCTAATGTGCAAGATGCGCCTACTAAAACAGTTACTGTACGTTCATTTTATATGGACGAAACGGAAATCACAAATAGCGAGTACAGACAGTTCGTATACTGGGTAAGAGACTCTATTGTAAGAACTAAATTAGCAATTGCTGCAGATGAGCTAGGTGCGCCTGCAGATGCTGGTGGAAAGTCATCTAAAAAAGGTGGTAGTATTAATGACTACGCTTTTAAAGATGCAGATACTACAAAAATGAGTGTGTATGATAAGTATATGTATGATAATTACTACAGTATGGGTTCAGGTGATGATCCGTATGCAGGTAGAAAATTAAACAAGAAAATTAATCTGAAATGGAATACTAGTCAATATCCTGATGCTAACTATACTGAGGTGATGGATTCTATGTATATTCCAGTGGAGGAAGCATACAATGGTTTGAGAACTATTGATGTTAATAAATTAGAGTTCCGTTACTCTTGGATGGCCATTATAGCAGCTGCTAAAGCTAAGGTTGGAAAACGTAAAGAGTTTATCATAAAAGAAAAGCAAAACATCTATCCTGATACTACGGTTTGGATTAAAGATTTCGCTTATTCATATAATG